>CAYUVP010000014.1:0-1445 GCA_964448195.1 uncultured Candidatus Peribacteria bacterium
TATAGAGAGAGCTGTACCAGCAGTCCCAGCGGTTCCTGTACCGCCAGCGGTTGGAGTAGTACCATTTGCACCTGCTGAACCATTTGCACCATTTGCTCCGACAATACCCACGCCAGTAATAGATGCACTAGTCAAAGTAAGATTTTTTATACTATTTGTTGAATAACCAAAAAGACCAACATATATTAAAGTGGTTGAGTTTATATATAGATTACTAATTGTGTACCCTGCACCATTAAATTCACCAGTAAAGTTAGTAACGTTGGTTCCCACAGGGGCAAAACCAGCACCAGAGTTCCAAGTAGAAGTTATGGTTGCATCTATATCCCCATTTAATGTGTAAGAGTTTGCTAAACCGGTTTTCATAGCCTGCAACCCATATACGTCATAAATAACAAATGGATCTGATGTGATCCCTGTTCCTGTAAATCTACGAAATATTCCCAAAGTTAATGTAAAATTTCCTGTTACTGAAAACGTATCTGTATGAGGATTTGGTGCAGTAAAAGTTGCTGCTGTAGTTTGGACATAATCACCAGAACGACCACCTGAATTTGTAATGATTAAATTTGCGTTTTGGGTAATTGTTCCCAAATAACCATTGATGGTTAGAGAACCAATTGTAGAAGCAGTATCGATATTTATGATTGTAGAAGCCGATCCGGAAAATGCATCAAAAACAACATTACTTGTTGCGTCTGGCATATTAGCTGCATTCGGTGTCCCATTTGAAGATGTTGCCCAGTGATTTGCCGCATCGGACCAATCACCAGAACCCCCGACCCAATAAGCCGTCACCGGCGGATCAACGATGAAATCAATATCGACACTTCCAATAATTTTTAGATTGAATGTGTCTGTTGGTATATTTAAATTTGTTAAAACAATTCTATATTTTCCGTCCTCTGTAATAGAAGAAAAAGTTGCAATTAACTCTCCACCTAAGGTATAAACTTCGATTATTGCAGGCTCATTTAAGTCCGTAGATTTTGCATAAATTGTAATATCATTTGTATGATTTAATTCTTTTTCAAAAGTCACACGAACAGTTTGTCCGTCAGTTACAGTTGCAAAATTTTGATCTCTTACGCTCACCGTCTCATAGATGTCTGCTATTGTATTTCCGTCTGGATCAAGCTGAAGTGCTTTTGAAATATAGATAATTTCAAAAGTCTGAATAGAGAGATGCGGAACAACCCAGGCAAGATGATCAATATAACCATTTTGATCTTCATCTGTGGCAACGAATTGCATATTTTGTCCATCATTATTTTTCCATTTGATTTTTATTTGATCCTCCTGACCAACATGAAAAATTTCTGGAATTTCTGTACTCACTGGTACATCGATAAATTCGTGAAGTAGCTCCTGTTCGGGTGTAGCAGAGACAACCACAACTTTCCCATTGTTAGTATTTTCCTCGATAATAGTTGGTATATCTGTGA
>CAYUVP010000014.1:1545-5705 GCA_964448195.1 uncultured Candidatus Peribacteria bacterium
CTGGAGGGACTTCTGGAGTTGGAGTTGTTGGAGTTGTTTCTGTGACTGGAGGGACTTCTGGAGTTGGAGTTGTTGGAGTTGTTTCTGTGACTGGAGGGACAAGTATCTCATTTTCATCTGCAAGAGCGTGAGGCACGAAAAAATTCAATAAGATCACTAACACTACGATGAGGTATTTCTGGAGGATTCGGAAGTTATGTATTGTCGACCGCAAGTGCATATTTAGATGAATTGATGGCAGAAGCAAAAATGTTGAAACTTTCTACTATCCCCAGTAGGCTACACGAGTTTTCTTTTTTTTGGAATTCATATGATTCAAAAACCCCTCCATATGCCTTGATGATGCCCTAAATTAGCTCTAATATATCTTATTTTTATGTAAAATATTTTTAGATTTATGTCAATATTTACTATTGATACTGGATGAAAATTTCATTAATAAAAAATGACACAGTTTTAAATAGAAAATTGAAATAAAAAATAACTTTCTGCGTATTATTAATTAAGTGGATACATTTTGTTCTACTTTATTTTAATATATTTACTTTATGGAAACGATGAATTTCAGTGTCAACAAGACAACAGTTATTGCTCTTATTCTAGGGCTCTTTGTAGGAGGTTTTATCGGGTGTATCATTGGTGCTCATCATAACAGTTACCGTGGTGGTGATCGCGCTCATTTCTCACGTGGATTCAAAAATGATGGAAATGGTCGTACTATGCCTATGATGCAAGATATGCAAAAAATGATGAAAAATAATAATACATCATCTGAACCACAAGCAGTAGTACCGGAAAATACTCCGGTAAAAAATTAATTATAATTAAATTATAAAAGAAAAATAAGGTGATTTTATTCACCTTATTTTTAGATAAGCCCTAATTAAAAAGAATTACAAGAGAAAGTCTGAAAAACATAAGAAAAATAGAATTTGCAATTTATACAGTTTCGATACAATCCCTCACGTGCCACCATAGCTCAGCTGGTAGAGCGACGGTCTTGTAAACCGTAGGTCATCGGTTCGAACCCGATTGGTGGCTCCATTTTATTATCACAGAACTTGGGTCGATACCAGAGCGGTCAAATGGGGTGGACTGTAAATCCACTGGTTCTACCTTCGGGGGTTCGAATCCCTCTCGGCCCACCAGAACTAAATGTTAAAACCTTCACTTTTGTGGAGGTTTTTTTGAGGGATTCGAACCGCTCACTATACTTCGCCTTATTTGGGTCTGATTCGTTTGAACCATAACCAAAAAGTTCCTCTCAGTACACGATTCGCTCTAATAGAGCTACTAATGCTCAATCAAGTTATATTGATGATCAAAACGTTCAACCATTTCTTTCCAGAGTTTCCAGGAATTTTTCAGTTCTCGTTGTATGCTGAGACATTCGAGCTTTTTGAGAGAAATAAGGACGTCTGATTTCTTCTCTTGCAGTAATTCACGGTAGTTATGAAGTTGTCGATGAAGCTCATTTACTTTTTTCTCAAAATCTATTGCCACTTCTTCAAATCGAGCAGCGATATTTTCTCTCGTTGGCATATCGGGGAGTTTAGCTCTCAGAGTTTCCAGAACCATTGAGAGGTCTTTTTGTATGAGGCTCGCCCTCATAACAAGGCCATCTTTACTCCTGAGATTTTTCGCAAGATGTAATTTTTCAAAAATCCAAATCAGCCATTTTGTTGGGTCAAAATGATACCACGCAATGCCATTGCGATAATCATTTGGGAAAGCATGATGATAATTATGATACCCTTCTCAAAAAGTGAAAAATGCGAGAAGAAAATTATCCACAGCAGAGAGCTCTTTTGCATAGGTTTTTGATCACCAAGTATGGGCAAGAGAATTTATAAAAAACATAGAATGATGAAACACAAACATCCAAGCAAAGAGACATAAATAAAAACTCGACAAAACATCTGTCACAAAAGACATAATTAACACGATAATTATGTTCATAACAGCTGCAATTTGATGATAATAACGATGTTGTATTCGGACCCACTTACTCGACCAGAGATCAGGAATTTTTGTGGGATCCATTGCTGGTCTCTTTAAGAGAAACCATCACATATGAGCATAAAAAAATCATCGCTTGATACTGTACGGGTCTTCAAGCGTGTCAGTCTTAGCGTGATGTATACGATGGTCGTATGACCACGTCGCAGCAGAACCAGCAAAACCCAGACACCCTAAGACAAGATACATAACTTCAATAGCTGGATGTACTTGATATGTCTTGTGAGAGAAGAATCTATGATATCCCGCCGTGATAGCCATAGCAGCTATAGTGTAGAGAAAACAACCAACAAAAAAGGCAGTCCAACTCCACGAACCATATAGGAAATAAATGGGAGTAAGAATAAGAAATCATCCGTGAAATACAGTGATAAATGCTATACTACTCCATTCATAATGAGAAATTTTCTTCATGCTCTGATTATACTTTTTCAACTGTGACTTCCAAAAGAGAAAACTTGATTATCTCTCATGGTGCGCAGAAAGTGTATTCACGCTAGATTGTATCCGTGAGAACATCCGAAAAGTCATCCTTTTTTCCATCCTGTAAATATTCATGAATAGCATTTCGTGTCGCGAGTAATGCGAGAACCTGTGCACGTTTTCGACGTGGCGACACGGTGATGCCAGTATCTCGCATGATGGTATCCTGATTCCATGTAAAAAGTGTCTCAAAATCTATGCCCTGAACAAGGTCACCAAATAGTCATGAGCATGCCAAAGTAATCATAGAAGTATTTCATGTAAACAACCATTTTTTTATTATCATTTCTTCTATTTGCAGGTGAACCGTGATATCATCACCACAAATACGATTATGCTCAATGTATGAAATTGTCGCATCAGGGATTGTTCCAAGATGTTGGGGATTCGTAGCATAAAAATGTATTGTCTCTGACTGCATCACTAGATTATGTTATGATTGCAAAATCTGTCAAGATACTTTACGCTAGAAAAATGGTAAGAATCTTGGCAAAAATGAGAAATATAGATTAGTCTGAAGACATGTCTGAGAATACTACAAACACAGCATCTTCAAATACTTCTGAGAACTTTGATTTTTCTCATCTCAATGATGTATTGGCTACACCTCAAGCGAACAACAGCTTTGAATCTGCTACAAAAAATGCCGATATTAGTGCCTTTGAAAATGTAGATTTATCACTTCTCAACACAGAAAAAGACACTACAAAACCTACAGAAGAGAGACTCGAAAAACTGTTAATCAAGATCGTGGTCTACGCAAAAATATGTGCATGGGTAGGCATATCTATCATTGCCCTGATAAGTTTATACTGATGGACCCGATGACAATCTCAATCTTCTTGGCTCATGAGTTTACCAGTTAATACCTCATCAAGTCCTCTCTGTCGTTGGATGAATAGAGGCGCAGATGAGGGGCTTAGAAAAGATAGCACATTTCGTGATTATCTCACAAAAAAATGAAACGAAACAATCCCAGAACTCATTGATAATGGTCATTGTGTAGCCCTTGATACAATAGAGACATGGCTCTGATTGCAAAAAACATTTGCAAGTGAGGAACTCGGAAAAATATATGAAAAAATTATACCAAAAAAATTCCTCTGAGCCACTATCATGGCATCTCCTGAGCTTGCCATCATAACAGTACAAACGCCTGAACACCGTATGCATCATGATGTCGTTTTACAAATAGTATCCGAAGCAACGCTTCGTATGTCCGATTGAAGCACTCGAGTAACATGTGATACTATAGAATTCCGAGAATTATCAGCTGAAGTACAGTGTAGAGTCACCACAAAATCACCAATTCAGCCTCGTGCAAAGGCTATTGATTTCATAAATTCTCTCAGCAAAACACAATCACTCCTCGTGATTTATCCAAACATGCTCGACATGCAGCTGGACGAAAAAACAAATACCCTCACAACAGAATTCAGTGTGCAAATGAACTACATACCATCTCGCTACGAAGCAGGAAAAATTCAAAAACTCACTTATGACAAACGTTAATCCTCTTATAAACCTCCGAAATAGTGCAATCGTATGGATATCGGTAGCTCTCGTATCCCTGGTTGGTATATGGTGGGTACTTTGATTTTTTGGCGAAAAAAACTCACCAATAGTCCAACAAATCGAAGAACTCAAAACAACACTTG
>CAYUVP010000014.1:5715-15338 GCA_964448195.1 uncultured Candidatus Peribacteria bacterium
AAACAGAGTGAGTAGTAACGACAAAAAAGTGGGATGAACTCAGTGCAGAAGAGAGAAAAAATGAACGATGGAACACTATGAGTATGCTTTCTCCCCTCTTTAGGAGATTGGTATGAACTGGTACGGAGGTATGAAAAAATATTGCTATTATGAAGAATATTAGCAATAAAATTGGAAATGGTAATTATATATCTTGGCTCGAAAAATCATGGACCAGCGAAGCAGAATCTGATCTCACAAAGACTCAAACAGATATAGCTGAGATTATTCCTATATTTGCTGGTGTGGCTGAGCTAGAGAGTACACAAAATATCATCGGTAAAATCACTCTGAAAACACTCAATAATTATATTCAGACAAATATTGTTGAAAAATTCGGTCTTGTAAATGCATTCGGACAAATTGGAATTGACCAAGTGAAGTTTTCAAAAGAAGCTCCAGAAATTGGTCTCTACGACATACCTCTGAAATTTGAACGAGTGCCCAACGAAAATGTCATAAATCTCCTGCAATTTCTCAATAAGACTGGTGGAGCAAAGATTACTGAAACAGGAAAAACAGTCCTGATAAACCATATAGCCCCACTAACAAGCAAGGTAGATGACGGGCAATCAAGTCTCAAAAATCTCTTAATTACTGTAAAAGAGATGAAAGTATCTCCAACACCTATAAAGACCGAAAATCAGGAAACAAGAAGTGTGAATATCGTGACGCAGAGCCGTGCACTCTGGGATATAGACATCACTCTTCAATTCTATATACGTGGCGTGAGCAGCGATTACATTGCTATCCTCGATAAGAGTATTTGAGATGCTCTTGATCCAGCGGGCAAAAATTCTCTCCTATCAAAAAGCAATGCCCTCCTAAAACAATGTAATGGATGTACCGAAGCTCCACAAATTCGTGATATAATCCTCCTCTTAAATAAGGCAAAAGCAGCATATGATAGCATTTTGCAACAAGAAAGAGTGCCGGAGACAACATCAACACCAGTTGAAATACTCGAACGAAGAACAGAACTCATGACTACCATATCAACACTCCAAAAGAAAATCACGACGATTGGATCACTTATCTCTCCTAGTACTTAAAAAAATATGTCATCTCTCGAAGTACTCAAACAAGCAATATTTACTGGTGAAGACCCTGCAAAAGTCTGCGATCTGATGATTGTAGTCGCAATAGAAGATGGTGCATCAGATATTCATCTCGAACCTCTCAATGAGAAAGTACGATTACGTTATCGTGTTGATGGTGTCTTATCTGAAATACTCGAATACCCAACCATAAACCATCCTCAAATAGTAGCCCGCTACAAGATATTGGGAAACCTCAAGATGGACGAAACCCGCAAACCTCAAGATTGACGTATCTCACACGAAGTTGGAGATAAATCATTTGATCTGCGTCTCTCAACACTTCCCACAGTACATGGAGAAAAAATAGTGATGCGTATAGTCGACAAAACAAAAAAAATTCCTGATCTGGAAAAACTCGGACTAGAAGGGAAAAATAATGAAATTATTAATCGTGCAATAGAACAACCAAATGGGATTATTCTCAATTCGGGTCCGACTGGTTCAGGTAAATCCACAACACTGTATGCGATCATGAAAAAATTGAATCAGCCAAAGGTAAATATCATGACTTTTGAAGATCCGGTTGAAATCGTCGTTGATGGACTCAACCAGAGTCAGGTATTTCCTGATATTGGCTATACATTTGCTGCTGGTTTACGTACAGCTCTCCGTCAAGATCCAGATATCATGATGGTGGGAGAAATACGAGACCAGGAAACCGCAGATGTTGCTATCGAAGCATCACTCACTGGTCACCTCGTACTCTCTACTATCCATACAAATTCTGCAGCTGAGACACTCACTCGCCTCATCAATCTCGGTGTAAAAACTTTTCTCCTTCCAGCCACTATTAATGCTATTATTGCTCAGCGTCTTGTGAGGAGAATCAACCGTGAAAAAGCAAAGAGGATTTCTTTTTCAGAGCTCGACATCAATCTCCAGCAACGTATAAAAAATGTCATAGCAACAACACCAAAAGAGGAAATACGAATTCGACTCTGAGAGGAAATCATGCGTGATCCTGGATTTCTCGTACCAGATATGACGAAAGTGAGTAGTCCCGACCAAGCTTATGAAGGTCGTATTGCTCTCTATGAAGTAATGGAAATAACTGCAGGAATCAAAGATATGATTATGCGCGATGCGCCTGCGAGAGATATATTTAGTGCAGCTGTACGTGATGGTATGATTTCTCTCGAACAAGATGGTATTATCCGTGCTCTCCAATGAGTCACAACATTAGAAGAAGTCTACGGCGCAGTCAGACAAGAAGTGTAGATAATTTTTCTCCTATGAACAATCAAATCATCATCCTCTCAGAAAAATTCGATGCACCAAAATCGCTCACTCCACAAAAGACCTGGTGGCAGACTATCAATGATACACTTCTCGCAAACCAAAAAGTAAAACTCAAAGATAAAGTGACTTTTTATCGACTCTTGGCGACTATGGTGAATGCAGGCCTTACAGTCATGCAATCTCTCAAAGTCCTCCATGATGAGCAAAAAAATCCTGTCATGAAAAAAATCCAAGATTCTATGATCAAGGATATCCATTCTGGTCATAATCTCTCACACACTCTCAAAGCTTTTCCAAAAAGCTTTTCTGATGCTGAAATCGCTATGATAGAATCAGGAGAAAAAACAGGCCGACTCAATCTGGCATTACTCCAACTCGCGACACAGATAGAAAAACTCGCATCTCTCTCAAAAAAACTCATAGGAGCGCTCATATATCCCGCACTTATTATTATCGTGATGATAGGAGTAGTTTTTGTGATCATGCTCATGGTCGTACCAAAACTTATCGGCATTTTTTCTGATTTTGGTGGACTCCCTCCTGCTACACAAGCTCTGGTATCTGTGAGTGATTTTGTACAGAATTTCTGGTTCCTCTTTATCCTCCTCCCGTTCGCCATCACAAGTGGCTGGACAGCATGGCGAAAAACAGAAAATGGACGATTCACAACGGATAAATTTCTCCTGTGAATTCCTGGTGTTGGTGCTCTTTTACAAAAAATTGTTATCTCTCGTTTTGCGAGGCTCTTGGCGAGTCTCATGAGCAGCGGAGTCTCTATCGTTGAGGCTCTCCGTATCATATCTGGTGCGGTTGGAAATGAAGTATATCGTCAACGCATACTCCTCCTCCGAGAAGATGTTAGTAATGGTGTCAGTATGGGAAAATCTCTAGAAAAAGACCCACTCTTCCCTGATATGGTTACTCAGATGATAAAAGTAGGAGAAGAAACCGCCAAGATAGATAGTATCATCATCAAAGTCGCTGATTTTTACGATGAAGAAGTAGATGGAGCTGTCAGTGCTATCAATAAAATTATTGAACCAGTAATCATCGTCACTATGGCTGTCGTCGTCGGATTTATCGCTTATGCTATCATGAGTCCAATCATGCAACTCTCAGATGTAATAGGTCAGCAATAATTACAGGAGTTCGAGACCTGTCTCGCACACGAGAACCATCTCTTCATACCTCGCACCGTATTTTCCAGTGATATAGATACCCGGCTCAATCGTGATAACCATACCCGGCTCAAGAATCGCCTCAGAACGAGCAGATATAAATGGTTCCTCATGAATATCTATACCGACTCCATGTCCGAGAGAATGAGTAAAATAGGATGCATACTCTCCGAGCATATCCCGAGCTTTTGCGTCAATATCTGCTACCTTCATACCTGGTTTCGCCCAGGAAATTATATAGCTTGTAATATTTTGAAGTATCTGAATTATTTTCTGACTTTCAGAATCGAGAGTCTGAGAGAAAATACTGTCTGAGCGTCATGAAGACGGAGAATAAATTACGGAACTGGAGAGCGAGTTTATTTTCTCTCAGTGGTTTTGGATACTTTTGCCATCAAAAGTACCAGAAAAGAGGAAGACACGTGTCATGTCCGAACAATACCCCTCAAATACGAGCCCCATATCGATGAGCACTATTTCTCCAATCTGAAGAATCCGCGATGTCGGACTATGGTGTGGAATGGCTGAATTTTCTCAAAAAGCGACAATAGGAGGGAAACTCGGACCACTCGCACCGAGTTCGAGCTGAAGTATCTGAATTCTCCGTGCAATAGCTTCTTCGGTCACTCATGGGATTATCTCCTGTACTATTCTCTCATACACGAGTTTGTTCAATTTTTGACTTTGCCGAAGTAATTGAGTTTCTTTTCATGTTTTTATTATCCTCTTGAGGATGATAGGACTTTTAGAAAAAGAAAATGTCGCACCGTACCCCTCAATTTTTGCACGTACAGATTGTGTGAGAAAATCTGGATCCGTCACGAGACTCTGATATTTCTGAAATTCTATTTCCCATTTTTTTCTATCGTCGATAATGGTATATACATTTGTATCAAAAAGTGCAGAAGTCCGCAGATCACAAAAAATAGTTCCACTCTTCTCCGTTTTTCATTCTTCCCTCATAATGATGAGGATTTCTCCTGGATCGTGAGAGCGAACACCAGTCAGATAATAAATATCAGATGGATTGATGAGAAGAGTATTCATAGGTATACAATATAGAAAATCATGCATTTGCAAAAATGTCCACTATTTCCTTGCTAACGCTCAAAAAATACTATATAATAAGTGAAATAAGGGTTACACAATGATGTTTCATCATGAAGTTCACTTTTATTTTTATTATTTCTTTTTTATCATATGTACAAGAAAACAAGAAACTCTGGTTTCACCCTCGTCGAGCTCATGGTGGTAATGGCCATCATCGCTATCCTCGCAACGGCAGGTATTTCTCAATATAGCTCATTTATCAGTAAAGCCCGAGATACTGTTCGACTTGCTGATTTAAAAAGCATAGAAACTGCTCTTGTCACTGCATATTCAGAATGAGGTCAATACCCTGATACCACTACTACTGCAACTGGTGCAGTGTCTGTAATTAAAAAAGTTACAGGTAAAACTTTCAAAGACCCTTCTTCTGGTAAAAAAACTTGTCTTAGTGCTGATGGTACAACCCAACAATATTGTGAATATCAATACACTCAATGTAGTAATGGTGCTGGATACATATTAACTGTGGCTCTCGAAAATCAAAAAAGTATCCCTAGCTATGTCCTAGATTCTCTTGTATCAAATCGAACTGCTCCTGCGGTATTGAGTGATCACAAATATGAACTTGGAAAATGTGATTCTTCTAATGCAGATACAACTTTAGCTACAGCTGCCTACACAGCACAAACAACTGGGGCAACAAGTGCTGCAACTACAGGTTTTGTAATTTTGAAATAGTTCTTCTAAATTTATGCTTCGTGTCACTTACCCCGGACAATTTGTCCGGGGTTTTTGTTTATCGTGATTGATAAAAGTTTTACACTTCAAAAATACAAAACACTCTAGCAAGCAATTATCCCATAAAATAAGGCATTTTCGAGTGGATTTTTTTGCATTTCCTGGACAGACTGTAAAATAGTCACAATCTATCAGTATTTTAAGCACTTTCTTATGGAATTTCCAAAGGTCTATTCCCCTTCTGAATTTGAATCATCTCTCGCTGAAATGTGGGAGAAAAAATGACTCTATGCTCCAAAAAAATCCACTACTGGAAAAACGTTTTATATTCCCCTCCCTCCTCCTAATGTCACTGGAGTTCTCCATACAGGTCATGCCCTCATGCTCGCACTCGAGGATGTCATGGTGAGATATCACAGGATGAAGTGAGATGAGACGCTCTGGGTTCCAGGAACCGACCATGCAGGTATCTCTACGCAAAATGTCGTCGTGAAAAATCTCGCAAAAGAAAATATAAAAAAAGAAATACTCGGTCGTGAAAAGTTTCTCGAAAAAGTCTGGGAATGGAAAGAAGCCTGTCAGGGAACTATCACAGGACAGATGCGTATGATGGGTGCCAGTGTGAGCTGGGATCATGAAAGATTTACGCTCGATGAAGGAAATAATCAACTCGTGACTGATACATTTGTCCATCTCTACAACGAATGAATCATCTATCGTGGTGAATACATGGTCAATTATTGTCCGAAAGATAAAACTGTTATTTCAAACGCGGAAATAGTCTACAAGGAAGAACCAGGTTTTCTCTATGAAATAGCCTATTTTGTCGCTGGTGCAGACAAAGAACTCGTCGTCGCAACGACTCGTCCTGAGACTCTCCTGGCTGACCAGGCTATCGCTGTCCATCCAAAGGATAAACGCTACAAGAAACTTATCGGAAAAACAGCGATTCTCCCGATAGCTAATCGAAAAATTCCAATTATTGCGGATGAAATGGTGGATATGGACTTTGGTACTGGTGCGGTCAAGATAACACCGGCGCATGACCCTGCCGATTTTGAAACTGCGAAACGCCACAACCTCCCTCTCGATTACCGTGTTCTCGATAACAACGGGATTATGATGGATCATACAGGAGATTTCGCTGGAAAAACAGAACTTCAGGCTCGTGAGCTCGTCATCGATATGCTCCGTGGTCGTGGAAACCTACTGAAAGTCACTCCTCACGTCTCACAAGTTGGTTATTCAGAGCGAGGTGGTGTCCGTGTGCAGACTATTGTTTCGACACAATGGTTCGTCGATAACAAAAAACTCAAGGAGAAAGTCATGGCTGGGTGGGCAAAAAAAGATTTTGAAATAGTTCCTGATCGATACGGTGCAATTTTCGAAAATATGATGAACAATTTGCATGATTGGTGTATTAGTCGTCAGCTCTGGTGGGGACATCAGATACCTGCTTATTACGACAAAGACGGAAATCTCCTCGGTGTCACTGCCGATCCCACTGCACTTATCAAGAAATACGGAAAAGACAATGTTGTCCGTGATGAAGATGTCCTGGATACTTGGTTCTCTTCAGCGCTCTGGCCGATGTCTGTCCTCGATTGGAATTTCGAAAAACCAGGAAAACTCTTCGAAAAATATTATCCTGCTCAGGTACTCGAAACTGGTCATGATATTCTCTTTTTCTGGGTCGTGAGGATGCTCCTCTTTGGCTATGCTCTCACTGATAAAGCTCCATTTAAAACTATTTATCTCCACGGTCTCGTGACTGATGATCAGGGAAGAAAATTTAGCAAATCTCTCAATAATGGCATTGATCCTATAGAAGTGATCAATAAATACTCTGCAGACGCCCTCCGACTCTCTCTCGTCGTCGGAAATACTCCAGGGAACAATCTCCGATTTAGCATTGATGAAGTCAAAAATAATCAGACTTTTCTCAATAAACTCTGGAATGTCGCACGATTTGTATGGATGAATGTCGGTGAAGGAAAAGATGTTGAGACGGATACAACAAAGCTCGAAAAAACTCTCACGAAAAATTGGGATAAACTCCTCGACTATGAGCGATGGATACTGACGAGATTAAAAAGAACAACAAAAGATGTGACACGTGGAATGGAGGAACATGATTTCTCGATGATGGGAGATAGACTCGTCTCATTTACCCGTGATGAATTCGCAGATTATGCCATTGAATGTTTCAAGCTCTCAAAAGATAATTCAAAATACGGCAAAGAAGTCATGATGTATACACTTCTGACACTTCTCAAACTCTGGCACCCCTATATCCCCTTTGTGACTGAAGCACTTACTGGCATTCTCGTACCAGGAAAGACACTGATTGATAGTGAATGGCCAGAGTGTCCTTTTGATCTCGATGAAGAATGCGAAGAACTAATCCGATCTGTCTTTGAAGTCGTCAAAACTATCCGTACTATCCGTGGGGATCGTAAAATCAAGCCAGGAGAAGTTGTAGATGTCGTCATCTATGCCAATCCTCGGGATAGAGCAACTCTCGAACGAAATATTTCACTTATCGCAGGTCTCGGGAAAGCGAGTGAGGTGACATTTACTCTCACCAAAGATGGTCTCTCTCGTGAAAAATACACCTACGGTATGGCAGGAGAAGTAGAAGTTTTCGTCGATACGAGTTCTTGTACACACGATGATGATATAGAGCGTCTCGAGAAACTCATCGCAGAAAAAGAAGACTACGTCCGTGTACTCGAAGTGAAACTCCTCGATCCTACTTTCGTCAACAAAGCTCCAGAAAACGTCATCCGTCTCACTCAAGAGAAAAAAGAAGTCACTCTCCGACAAATCGAGAAGGCAAAGGAGGAATTGAGGCAGTATAAAAATTAATTGACTTTCACCCCCCCCCCTGCATATTTAAACTGTAACATTTTTTATTTTATCATTTTATTTACATGAAAAAAGTATTTTTACTTCTATCTTGCCTGACCGCTTTGCAATCATTTGGACTCTATTCAGATGAAGATGTGGGCTATGCAAGCCTCCTCGCTGAAAAAAATATAATACAACAACAAGCAAATCCAGATAAATATAATCTCGATAAAGAAGTCCTCCGTCAAGAAGTCATAGCTATAGCTCTCAAAATAAAAGGAATAACTCTTCCTGAAAACTATACCTGCAAAAAATATTTCAATGACGTCACAAAAAATGACTGGGTGTGCCGCGCAATCGAGATTGCAGCAGACAATGGGATCATCAGTCGTACCAACAAATCTGCCAGAGCAAAAGATACAGTATCTCAGGAAGAAGCAACTGCTATACTCATGAATGCAAAAGGCATATCATATCCAAGAAATGTAAAAATTAACCCCGATATTGTATTTTATACGGGTAAATCTCAGTGGATGGTTGATGTACATAAATGAGTCGAATTGCTAGGAGTGAACATGCCAAATGTCTGATGAGAATGGGTACCTAGGTCTGCTATTTTTCGTACAGCTTATCAGATTTTTTCTTACGAAGCTGGATTAAGTTTCATAAACTGCGGGATCAATAATGAGCCCCAACAAATACTTTTAGGAAAAAGTAAATTTGATATATCAGATTTTTGAGACCTGACGGATTGTAGAGACACCTGACGTGGTACTATATTTTACCGGGATGAAGATAAAATCTATGTCACACTAGGTTGAGAAATATCTGGATGATGATTGGCTGTACTCGATATAAAAACTATGGAGGGGAAACTTTTGTGAAATGAACATACCCTGTCTTTTGATGGAAAAACAATTGCGTTCCTAACCAAGAACGGTAATTGGACAAATGATGTTTTAAATATTATCGAAATAAACTCAGGTAAATACTTTAAATATGAATTACCATTAATTAACGGACGAGTAGAGAAGATTAGTTTTTCAAGAGATAAAAATATAGTTGGAATCTACGCTCCTGATTTTGGTTGAGATGAAGCAAGAGTGTATATCTTGAATCGTTCTATTCCAAAAACTGTAAAACATGAATCTATGTCAGAATCTTATGATTTTATTTTCTCAGTAACTAATAGCTGAGAATATTCATTTAAGAAGTACTAGAATCGAACAGTATTTACATACTTAATTATACTTATGCAAACTCTTACCTTCTGTATCAATCTCCCTGAAGCGCACAAAGCGATTGAATGGTATAAAAATGTCTTTGGCGCTGTCGTCGAAATGCAACACGACGATGAAGCAACGGGCAAGCTCTACCATGCGAATCTCCGATTCGGTGAGACACTCATATTTTGCTGTGAAGAGCTCTG
>CAYUVP010000015.1:0-14504 GCA_964448195.1 uncultured Candidatus Peribacteria bacterium
AGTACCGGTCTTCGAAACCGAGGGTCGCAGGTTCGAGCCCTGCCGAGTGCACCATTTTTTCAAACAAGCTCTCACCATTGCCACTCGACATGCCTGTGGGCATATCTCCGGTTCGAGCCCTGCCGAGTGCACCATTTTTCTTCACTATTCGAACTCAAGAAGACAACATCAGTAATTGTAGAGTAGAAACTTTTTGAACTCCAGGGAAAACCTGGATTTTTTTAAACAAAGTTATTTGTGATCACTATTTAATTTAGGCTTTATTCATCGTCCCCTTGGAGTTTCTCCCTCGTGGAGTACAGCGTCGGAATGGAGTAATTGTCCAGCCTCTCTTGAGGCTTGAACTTTAGGTGCACTCTGCTGTATCATTTCATATTCAAATTTTTCTAGGACAGCTTTTCTGATTCAATTCTTTTTCCACTCAGATCAAGACTTGCATCATGTATAAATCTCGCGAGATAACGCGAGAGCATCAAGGAGAGCGCGATTGGCTCCCTGTCCTTTGAATGGGCTCATGGGATGTGCTGCGTCACCAATAAGTGTTATATTCCCTACGTTTTTTAAGTGTTCTACTGTGAGCGTTTCTCTATCGTAGACGGGGTATCCTGTTATTTTTCAGAGAGGAGTGGCAGAGAGAATTTGTGGAATTGGGTTATGCCATGGAGCTCGACGAATCGCTTCTTGTTTGAGTGCATCTGCCCCTTTATGGCTCAATGTACGAGCTTCCTCTTCTGCTATGGGGAAGCTCATTTGCCACATCACCGCATCTTGCGAATAGGGCATCACGTATATTCTTTCATGACCATTTACGGTCTGAAATATCGTTTCCGAATCTAATAGAGAATTCTTCGTGTCGATAATTTCATCTAAAGAACAAATACCTAAAATGACGATATAACCTGTATAGCACAGAGGATTTACCTCTCTACCGATTGATAATTCTCGTACCATACTTCGGATGCCATCAGCACCTACTACTAAGTCTGCTTCGACTTTTTCTACTGTGTCATGTGCCTGAAAGACGAGCTCTGTCTTTCCATCATTATTTTGTGAAAGATTCATCAAACGATATCCCCATTTGACCGAATAATTATCCTTCAGCTGTGCGAGTAATTGCATTCTGAGAGATTGACGAGGAATATGTACATTTTTTTGTTTTGTCTTTTTATTGTTTGTTGTTTCTTTTTTCTTTCCCCATTCACCTATCACTTTTCAATCTGTATTGTGAACCAGGTGTTTCGTAGTCCTTATCCCGTCTTTCAGTCAAAAAATTCCAAAACCCTCCATAGCTTTATTGGCCTGCTGTAGGGTGAGCCCGTATCCTTGAGACCGAGCGTCAAAACTGGTATCTTTTTCATAGAGAGTAAAAGGTATGCCTCGATGAAAACATGCTACAGCTAGGGCTACTCAGCTAATACCTCAACCAATAATGGCTATCTGAGGATAACTGGTATCGACCGATGAGCAACAGTCAGAAGAAATTAACCCAGACCCCATGCAGTTATCACATATATTTGTATGTCTTTTTGGCTGAAATGGCATCAATCAGATTTTTCAATTCTCCTTATACTTCATTAATTCTTTTTGATAGAAACGTCGCGCTTTTTTTCAGAGTTTTTGTGTTTTTTTACCGAATCCATCACATTCTGGGCAGATGGTCCAGTGAGTTGTTTTGCCCTTCGACATAGTTCATATTATTAGGAAGATTTACGATACTATTATTAATCGTCTTTATATTTATTGTAGTGAAAAATGGACTTCTCACCAGAGATCAATCGCAAAAACAATAATGAGCTATCTCTCAGTGAGAGCATATCTAGTTTTTTTTGTGAATTTCAACAAAGGGCCTATGATAAACCTATGTGATACATCGAACTACATAATTATGCCGAATGGTATTATACAAAATATTTCCCATCAAAGAGGTTTCTACTCGATAAACTCGAGAGAAAATGTGAGGATGGGGAGATAGTAAAAAAAGTTATGGAGAGTCTTGATTCCTTAATTGTTGAAGAGAAAAATATTCAGAGTCGCGTGCATGAATATATCTGACAGGGAAAGACAGCACAATACATCAGGACAAAACTTCTCGTAAAGAAATTTGATAAAATTCTTATCCAATTAGCTCTTGAAGAAGAAAAAGATGTCCTAAAAGATCCAGAGAATTATCGTTCACAAATTGAACAAGCAATACGCAGATGAGAACAAAAATGAGTTTCAAAAAAAATACTTACTTATGCTCTCTGTACGAAGTACTCGGAGTCAAAGGGGATCATTGATGAGATGTTGAGCGATTATGATGATACATCAATCTTGCAGAAAAAAGCTCCTGAGTTACTCAAAAAGTATTCTCAGGAGCAAGTAACTGCAAAACTCTGTCAAAAAGGTTTCAGTTTTTCTGATATTTACACTGTCTTGCGGCGTCGGTAAGTGATATATGCACCGAGACTCAATGCTCATAGTATGAGTAGGGGTGTAAATGGTCCAGTTTGGATATAGGTCATGACGTCGACTTGAATATTTGTACTACAAGTTTCTTCTTGATTTTCCCCGTTGTAACAAATTGCTTCATATGATCATCTCTGATCAAAATCAAGGGAACTGTTACAGTCATAGAGTGTTTTCCAAGGGACACCATCTTTATTTATCTGAATAGTACATTGATTGTAGAGTTCTGATGAACAGTTGAGATCTGCGTGGAGTGGTGCTCATCCAAATCTGACTGAGCTCGTCATCCGACATGTGCTATTCTGAGGTGGAATAGTGATATTCTGCTGACATGCTGGCTGTATATCTCTTTCGCCATCTCGGAGACAGACAATTTTATATTGTCCTTCGTTCAATGAAAAGGCAAATTGTCCGTAAGAGTTTTGTTGTGTATCAACGACATTTCTTCCCTGTAATACAAAGAGTTTGTATCCTCCACTTGGTGCACAGTTTGCATTTACCTGGTTACCATTTTGAGTTATCTGAATATTTTGGCATGTTCACTGATTTGGTGGAACTCCAAAATATATACGAGTTGTGTCACAGCTATTCACCATATTCCCTGACGTAATTCCTCGACCATTCACACATATTCTATTCTCATTGTTTGGGAAAGTTGACTGATCTACGAAAGGTTTACTACATATATACGTAAAGCTTTCCCCAGGATTGAGATAATTATCACCATTTCCTACAGAACGTATCATACTCACAGTATCAGCTGGATTTCTATTACACTCTGATGCGAGTTGATCACTGAGGACAACAGAATCAAGAGGTTCTTGCCCTGGATTTCGTACAGTTATACTAAATTGTGCATTCCCGCCAGCATTGATTTGTTGTTGATCATCTCTATTGTCATTATCGTCTTTTATGACTTGAATTTGAGGAGGCACTTGATTTGGATTGAGTGTGATTGTTGTCTGACAGCTCTGAGCCGTTGTACTGGATCCGTTTATAAAACAAGAAAGAGTATGTGTACCATATGTAATAGGTACTGTTCCACTTGCGGAAGTATTTATCTGGTTTCCATTTAATCGTATACTATAGCTATTTGCATTTGTTGCTTCGCAGGAATAAGAAACCATGTTACCATCAATAGTTGTTCTGAGATTATTACAACCAGTTGCATTTGTTCCCTGAATTGTAATAGCAGTCGGATCGGTTGAAGTCACTGTTTGGTTTGATGTAACACCAACACCAGAGATATTGACAGTATTTACATTATTTGGAAACGTCCCTGCCACAACACCTGTTTTTGTACATGTATATGTGAATGATTCACCAGGGTCAAAATTGCTCGTTGCTCAAAGTGCATAGAGGGGAGGTGTTTGGGTATTTGTCCTATTACAGCTGTCTGCAAGTGGATCAGTAATGGTGACATTTGTGAGCGCTTCTGTACCTATATTTGTTGCCACAATAGTAAATGTCGCTGTATTACCAGATAATACTTGTTGTGTATCATCGAGATTATCTGCATCATTTTTTGTGATACGGATGTTTGGTGCTAATTGAGTTGTTATCGTAATAGCAGTCGGATCGGTTGAAGTCACTGTTTGGTTTGAGGTAACACCAATACCCGAGATATTGACTGTATTTACATTATTTGGAAACGTCCCTGCCACAACACCTGTTTTTGTACATGTATATGTGAATGATTCACCAGGGTCAAAATTGCTCGTTGCTCAAAGTGCATAGAGGGGAGGTGTTTGGGTATTTGTCCTATTACAGCTGTCTGCAAGTGGATCAGTAATGGTGACATTTGTGAGCGCTTCTGTACCTATATTTGTTGCCACAATAGTAAATGTCGCTGTATTACCAGATAATACTTGTTGTGTATCATCGAGATTATCTGCATCATTTTTTGTGATACGGATGTTTGGACTTGTATTTGCTGGGCTCTGAGTTAATCCGCCGAGACATTGGGGGGTGGCAGTGATGTCTGTCGTGGTACTATTTTTTACGTAACATTGTACTGAATAATTTTTACCTGTAGTTGATGAATTAACCCCAATAAGGAAATCAGCAATATTTGAATTTTGATAATCCACGGTTCATACTGTTTGGAGACCTTCTTTGAGGACAAATTTATATTGTGATGCATTTGTGCCTGCACATGTTGCACGGATGGTCCCACCGGCTGCTGTCAATGTACCATTCTTGATATTGAGTCCGTTTGAAGTGAGGTCCATGTTATTACACGTCAATGTCTGATTTGTCTGACAGGTGCTCGAGCATGTACCATTTGTTCCATTGTTGCCTCCGTTATCACACTGTTCCCCTTTATCTGCATCTACATGACCATCACCACACCATTTTCCGTAGTAAAATGCACATTCTGTATGTATAGTCGGTGTTCCGTCGATACCAGTATTGATGTTTTGAGGAGTGAGTTGTACGTTGTAGGTGACTTTGAAAAGGGGCTCAAGTCTATTTGTTGCAGTTCCATGATTTGCAAAACGGAAATATTGTCCAGGTATTGTCTCGATCCAAGTAGCACTTTCTCCGGGTAAATAGAGGCTATAGTCGACACCATTTTTTGTTCCTGTTGTAAATGGGATTCTGAACATAGAATTGAGAGATGGTTGTGACTTTTCCCAACTTGATCAACCGAGCTCCTGGATATTGACATTGAAATATCCATTACTGGTCCATAGGAAATATTTATTACCAGACCCTGCTGGATTTGTGAATCTGTCTGATACAGAAATTCACTCTGTTTCATAGGGTATTGCTGATCCTATGAAACAGTTGCCTCCACAACTAGCTCCTGCTGCTCAGAAAGCTGAACAGGCTACTGGAGTGTCTGCCCAGGCGCTCCCGAGAGCAGTCATACAGGCGATAATAAGTAAATATTTTTTCATAAATTATTTTTTAATATGGGTATTATCTTCAGAAAAATGGAGCAGGAGGTGTTGGTACTGTTCCTGAAGCAGGCGCTCCTCATGCTGACAATCCAGTTCCCGTAGTAGGATGTGTCGCTATAGAAGTTGTCTCACTTCAGTTTACAGGTGTTCCGGGAACAGTATCTGGTACAACTTGTGATTCGGGAGTTGTATATCATTCGTCTCCTGGTCTTGGGCGTGGTCTTGGACGTGGTCTTGGACGTGGTCTTGGACGTGGATCTGGATCTCTGTCTGGTTTGCTTGATTTTGTTCTAAACATGCCTGCTGTGAGTGCTGCTCTGAGATATTGCCATGAATTTGGATTGACTCCAGAGACGATAGGTCCTTCTGTGAAGAAATCTGCTGCCATCACGAGATTCGAACAGTTTGGTTTTATTCCAAGATGTATGTATCCTCTTTGACCATTTTGCAGAGTGACTTCGAGAGGGAACTCCCACGCTGCTTTTCGGTTATAATTCTGACCACCGAGTACTTTTTGACTAAAGAAGGTATTATTTCCTGAGAGGCTACTATTATACTTTCCATATTCTCGAATCATCTGTACGAGGTATGAAGGGTTGACTCGTATTCCTGCAAGTTGATAAATCTGGCGAACGTAGAGATCTGCCATAGTTCCTTCTGGGACAGCCTGAGTTTCAACATAATTTGCGAGAGATGTGTTGTCTGTCACCATGTTTGTGATGTCTGGTCCGTATTCTCGACGCTTTCGTTTGTATGAACTACTTTCTATTTGACCGTTTGTGAATCCGTTATTGACCATATTTTGTATGCCAACTGTTTCTGCACTTTCCCAGAGGTATTTTGTGAGATTCTCATCTCTTGGACTATAACGTACTCCGTTCACTTTTCCTCCGTTGAACCATACTTTGAGTACGTTGACAGAGAATTCATTATTTGGTTGTTTATATGCTCGTGCGAATTCTTCGTATGAATTGTAGTGATTAAATATTTTTTGAAGTTTTATCGCTCCTCCGAGACTTTCTCTTGTCTCTATGCTCCGTACTTGGTAACTTCCATTATAGAGTGCACGAAGACGTGTTGCTGCATCGAGAGCTGCAAGATTATCATGATATTTCGGATTTTGTGAGAGTTCTACTATTTTTGCATCACGATTTGGTCCAGAGAGTCATTTTATGCCGAGCTCATTTTCTTTTTCAGCAACCATGGCATTGATATAGTTGAGCTTATCTCGGACTGGTACTTGAGGGTCTTTGAGTTTTTCCATTCTTGCTTTATCCGCGAATTCATACCATTTTTCTGATCATTTTATATCAGCTGCACCGTAGATTTCATACATTTTTGTATCCTTTCCGAGGCTTCCAGAGAAACGATCTAATCCGCCACGTTCTGGAGCATTTTTCTGAGCGTTGATGCCAGCGATATATTTACGGCTTTCTCTGTCTGCTGTTCCAGCGATTTCCCCGTATGTTTTACCAAAGAGGGCATAGGCTACGATATCCTTACTTGGGTTTGATGAGCGACGACCTTTGATGGGGAGTCTGATCATTCCAAGAAGAACATCAGGTGAACCAAGTACGGAAGAGACAGCTAGAGAAAGAAGAGTACCAAGAGATGCTTCTGCTCGACGAGTATAATCTGGATCTGTCTTCATCCTCTGGACAGCTGCGTCAGGTGAGAGTCCTACGAGAGGTCAGAGAACTTGTCCTGCCCATTCTCCACCATTTTTTCCACGAGCAAGAGCGGTTATTTCAGAAGAATGCTCACGAAACATCATATCAATAGAATTCCGTACTTTATTTGCCATGTCAGGGTTGGTCTGAGAAATCTTTGCAAGTGCTTTGCTGAGATTACTCTCTCTCCAAAATGAGGATATCCAGCCTACAGCACCTCACTCTATCAGTCTCCCTTTAACATCTTTCTTCCAAGCATTTACGAGTTCACCATTGAGATACACAAATTGTGCTTCCTGATCGAGAGCATTACTTGCACGACTTGCTTGGTCTTTTTCGTTAAATTTCTTACCCATCTCTGTCTTGAATTGAGATAGAGTTTTGTGTGTGTCAGCATGGATAGAGGTTTTCTCTTTGTATTCTCGAGTGCTCATTTCACGCACTGATTCTCACTGAGCGAGAAAAGCAGGTCGTGGTTTGAGTTTGCCATTCTCATATACATGAAAATTTCCAGTATTTGTGTTTTTACCATAGACAACACCATGATTGTCTATCAGCCAATTAGCTCGACTAAACGTACGTGCTAAATCTGCTGAATCTTTTGGGCCAGAGAGGCTACCATTGAACCTGTCATTCGGTTCTTTTGGCTTGTCGCGGAATATATCGAGGAGTCCCATATGAGAAAAAAGTTAATTCCTCTTCATTGTGACACACTTTTTATTTCATTGCAAAAGGCTCGTATATTGACATCTTTATTATTTCTGCTACTAGGTAAAAACTACCATATATAATCGTTGTGTCATCTTTTTGTTCCAAGATTTTTCTTACTTTTTTTATTTCTTGAGAAAAATGTATTACCTCATTATGTTTTACTTTATCGCAGTATTTTTCACAGGGGAGTGAGCGGTCACAGAAATTATCGATAAGTATTTTTTTACTTCACGGAATCATGTTTGCGAGCTTTGCCGCATAAATAGTATCCACTTGTGTTGTTCCAAATATAATTGTAACCTTACATGCTCATCGGAGTTTTTTTACCATTTTGGCTAGGATACGAATATTTTCTTCATTATTAGCTGTATCGACCAATACATTTTCCTTGATCCATTCAAAGCGACCAGGATTGTAGATATCTTGTAATCATTTCTTGATTTCTCTCTCGGGAAAACCTCTGTCTTGTAGTGCTGTTAGTACCATTTGAGCATTTTTTTGTTGGTGTTTGCCAGGGAGATTCGTCAGATTTTTGCTTGGTGTCTTGATTTTACAGTATTTTGCCCCTATTTCTCTACAAGTTCTTATGATTAGATTGTTTTGTAGGGGGGTGTAGAGTGTTGTTTTTGATTTTACGATTCCGAGTTTATTTTTCAGGATACTCAATCTAGTTTTTCATAGTACATGTGTGTGCTCTAGGCTAATCGAGGTTATAAAGCAGGCAAGAGGATGTTTAAAAATATTTGTTCCGTCATAACTTCATCAGAGTCATACTTCTATGATAGCATAGTCTACATTCTCTGCTGCAAAGAAAAGTACCATCACAGCTACCTGTATCTCAAAGAACGAAAGAGGAATTTTGTATTTTTTTGCAAGCTCAAGGACTTGTTCATAGTATTTCTCGAGTTTTTCATCTGAGATGGGTATTCCATTTATCTGAAATCTCTCATTTACATTTATAAAATGAGGAGAAGTAAAAAGTCCTACTTTTTTTCATAGATTTTTCCAGAGCACCTGAGAAAGCATCTGACAGACACTTCATTTTCCATTACTTCCAGTGATATGAAATACATTTAAAGTATCTTGAGGACTCCCAAGTAGCTTCATCAATTGCATGACATTGTCTCTACCTTCCTTCATGCCTCCTGGTGTCAGAGACATAACATAATCTATGAGAGGAAATGTATGCTTCATTTATGATATAGTTCCATCTCCTGCAATCACTTTTGCGTGACGTAGTGTTTTCCCATTTCTGGTGTATCCTATTTCTACTTCTGCTTGAATATTCGTATCCTTAGCTGGGATCTGGCTTATAACATCGTGAAAATCAGGGTTAATTTCTTGTCCCACAGCCTGCATCCGAGTAATATCAAAATCAGATAATACTTTTTGCATAGCGCGCACGATTGATATCAATCATTCTGTCCATTTATGAGATTGAAATTCTGGAGGAGTGTGCTCAAGAGCTCTTTCGAGGTTATCAAGTATGGGGATGAATTTGAGGATAGTTTTATTTTCTGACCATTCTCCTATTTGTGATTGTTCCTCCCTGCTTCGTCGTACCATATTGTTATAATCTGCTTGCGATCGTGCTAATTGTTCGCGAAGTTTTTCAATCTCAATTTTGAGTAATTCAATTTCCCCACCACTCGATCAAGTATCTCATTGACTTTGTTGTGTCTCAGTGGGTATTTCTTCTTGACCCGATTCAGAAGTTGCAGCTGTGTCTATTATTATATCTTCATCCTGTGCCATAAACAGAAAATTATATTAGAGTAAGTAAGGATTGAATTAGATGCTTTTCTTGATTTTTGTGACTAGTGTGCTGAGTTTTCTCTTTGCTGCTGTTGCTGCTGGAGTTTTCCCGAGTTTCTCTATGAGTGATTTTTTTTCTGAGTAGATTGATTCCATTTTTGAGCTGATTGCGTCAGTATCTACTCCATGTTTTTTGAGTACCTCATTTGCTTCCATGAGTTCATCTTTTGCTAAAGTGAAGAATTTTTCTAGATCTTTCTTGCGAGAGAGAATGAGTTTTTTGTTTTCAGCTGTCCAATATTCTTTTTTGAGTTCTGCGAATGCTTTTTTGTGTGTTTCAATCATCTCTTTCCCCACACCTATTGCTTGTTCAGCGATATTTTCTGTAGTTTTTTTATTCACTTTTTTCCCTCATTTCGTGATGACTTTGTCTGCGTATTTTGTGCCTACAAAAACACCAGCTATGTATCCGAGGAGGAGAAAAATTTTCTTCATAAAACATTGATAAGAAATAATGGACTTATCTTAGTCTAACTTTGATATATTGCAAGAGACTTTAGAGTTTATTTGTCACTCTTAAATACCTATAGAGACCTTCTAATACTTCTCCTCGAGTGAGAGATGCTCCTGGCTTAAACATTTTACCTGAAATATTTTCAAAGAGATTATTTTGGAGAGCAAAGACAGCGTATCTGTAATACCAATCACTCCACTTGATATCATCCCAATTCTTTGTTATGCCAACAGGAAGTGTCTCATTTGAAGCTTTTATAAGTATTGCTAGAAATTCCACTTTATTAATATTTCGGTCTGGGTAGAAAAGTTTTTTATCTGCAGAAATTATTTTTTGTTTTACTGCTTCTGATATGTTTCAATTTATTGAACTTTCTTTTGGTATATCGCTAAAAATTCACGTGATTACTTCACCTTTTGATTCAACCTTTAATGCAGACATTATTAGCCCCAGTGCTTCACTTCTTGTTATATTTTTTTCTGGTTTGAAATTACCATCTGCATATCATTTTACGACTCATTTTTTTGAAAAATAAGATATGGAATTATAAAATGGATGATTTGTATTTACGTCTTTGAAAGTTCCTGGTGTTAAGGGGGCATTATTTTGTGTAACTATCTTTGGTATAATTTCAGTCTTTGAGTTTTTATTATTCACGACTGGCGCAACAGTTTCTGTTGGTATATATTCTGTACGGCTTCATGCGACTGATTGACCATCAATCGTTGTCGCTTTTTTTATGAAATCGAGAGGATCAACGCTGTATTTGAGAATCAGATCCTGATTGAGTCCTGCATCGACAGCTTCATACATTGATAGTCCTGCATCAGAAGCAGCACTATAATCAAAAGGCCAGTATGGATAAAAAGGTGCTTCGTCGTTGTCGATTTGTATGTGAAGATGAGGAGTTGTTGTCATGCCAGTCATTCAAACTCTTCAGATAAGAGTTCATTTATCAACATTATCTCCAGGCTGTACGAGTACGGTTGACAGGTGCAAATAACTCGAATAAAATTTCCCAACTCGACCGCCATATTTCACATCCCGATGTTCAATTGTTATATATTTATTGTTGTCTTCATCTCTTGTCTTTATGATTTTTCCATTTGCAATAGCGAAAATAGGAGTGCCTATGGGAGCTCGGATGTCCACCCCGTCGTGAGACCCACTACCGATGCTACGTTCTTCATCCATATATTTTCCACGAAACACCGTGAGATAGGTAAAATTACTATTAAAATCATTCTTTATATCTTCTATACGAGGAAGAGGGATTAAATCATTTTGTTTTACTGATGAATAGTTTAGGTTTCATCGCTGATCTATATAATCACTTTTACGCCAATCGGGTACAAATGCTATAGGCATCATAGCGCCATTAAAAGATTTTGCTGGATTTCATTGTGAAACTGACATGAGCCAGAGGTGACCAGGTGTCTGCATGAGGACATAGGCACTTACGAGAACCATATTCAAAATCCATATTTTCTTTCCCCAGAAAGCAGAGGATTTATTTTGTGTATATTTTGTAGTCATGAACCCATACTACCATACTTCTTTATCATGTGTCAAATAATTGACAATATATTTTTCTTTTATAACATGCGCCTTATGAAATGGCTGTTTTTTATTATTTTCGTCCTTGTAATTGTATTTTTATTTGGTTCCAACAATATCGCTCATAAGAACGGGGGAATTTCTTCTCAGGCTATAAACTCAAAAAATATCCAATCAGAAGAACACCTAGAATCTGACATCCTAGATACAATTCAAAAAATAAAACGTAAATAGCTCTTATGAATATGGATGCACATCATCTGAGGGCATATATTGTATTTTTGATTGGTAGTATAATCTTTGTAGGGATTTTAGCTTTTCTTTACTTGCCCAACTCATCAATACGCTCTGATGTTTTTGAAACAAATAAAAATAGAGAAAAAAACAGCGTAGAACCAGTCTCTCTAGACCTCAAAGTTTCTCAAGATGTACTTTCTGCACGGCGTATTAAACTCACGAATATGCTCCTCCGTTTTCAAGCTGAATTATCAGATTTGGAATCTCGTCGCACTCTTACTAATTCTCAAGATCAGGAATTCTTAAAAAAAATAGAAACCCTAAAAATCAAAATAGAGAATATTCAGTCTATGATTAAAAAACTTACAGAATAATTTTATTTTTTTGTAAGAGGAGCAATGCGTATATTGAGGCTCTTTATGCCATTTGAAAAAGCTATTTGTGCGACATCTCATATGAGAGATACTATTGTTCCCAGACCAAATTTTTTGTGCTCTACACGATCTCCAAGGGAAAAATCGGCAATTTGGTTACGCACTTGTGCTCCGAGTCACAACGTTTTTTCTTTTGGTGTTATTTGTGCCCAGTCTCACACTAGATCAGAATCACCGGAAGTCCCAAGAAAATCTGTCATAAAGAGTCTTTTTGGAACATGATTTTCTGTATATTCTTTTGGAATTTCTCCCACAAACCGACTCGGTATATTGCTAGCATAAGTTCAGAAGCTATACCGTTCATTTGCTCGTGTTACTAGAAGTCGTTTCTTTGCACGTGTCATAGCGACATACCAGAGACGCCTTTCTTCTTCAAGCTGATCTGGTTCGAAAAGTGTTCGAGAATGTGGAAAAATTCCTTCCTCAGCTCCAGCAATAATCACATGATCAAATTCGAGTCATTTTGCGCTGTGAATAGTCATAAGAAGGACCTTCTGAGTGTCATCATTATTGTTTTGTTCGGCTGTTATGAGCGCTATATCTTCGAGAAAATGCATCAATGAATCAGCGGGCTCAAGATCATCGTATCGAGAAGCTAGATTTTTGAGTTCATTAATCGTATCAACTTTTGTCTCAACTTCTGGAGGTGAAAAATTCTCCTCGAGATATTCTTGGTACTTTATGAGTTGCAAGACTTTTTCAATCAGGAGTCTGGCAGGAAGTTCTGTTGCGTCTTTTTTTATTTCTCTCATTATCTGGGTGAAACCAGTTAATGCTCACTTTGCTGCAGATTTCATTTCGGGGATATGATCTATGTGTGTCGTACCTTCGAGACTCTCTATGCTACTTTGATTTCATTTATTGAGCGGTAGATCGAGAGACATATAATCCAGACCGTTCGCTTCAACGTACTTCATGATTCGCTCTATGCTTGTCGGTCATATTTTTCTTGCAGGCGTATTTACTATTCTTTTCCATGCGATACTGTCCGTCGGAGTCATGATGACTTTGAGGTAGGCTATGATATCTTTTATTTCTTTTCGATCATAAAATTTGAGTCCTCCAATTATTTCATAAGGGACTCATCGACGGATAAGTGCTTCTTCTATGACACGTGACTGTCCATTTGTCCTATAAAGTATTGCCCAAGAAGCAGGATTTTTTTCAACGAAGTTTCCTATTTTATCAGCCTCTTCTCGTTCACTTGTACACTCATGTATTTCTATTTTTTCGCCTTCTTCCGCATCTGTCCACATTCTCTTGTCGAGAGCTGATGTATTATTTTTTATGACTACATTTGCAGCGTTTATTATATTACTGGTGGATCGATAATTCTGTTCGAGTTTTACGACTTCTGCGTTTGGAAAATCATTTTTGAAGTTGAGAATATTTGATATATTTGCTCCTCGCCATGAATAAATACCTTGCCAATCATCACCAACAACACAGAGGTTTTTTGATTGACGAGAGAGAAGGCTAATTATCTCATATTGGATAGAATTTGTATCTTGGTATTCATCGACGCAAAAATACTGAAATCTTTCGTGAAAATACTGTAGAACTGAATCTATAAGGAGTATGTCTCTCGTTTTTATTAATATATCATCAAAATCGAGAGCATTATTTATCTTCATTTTCCTTTGATATTCTGGGTATATCTCAGCCGCAATTCACTGAAAATGGCTCTCAACAGACATAGCATATTGATCTGGAGAAAGGCCTGTGTTTTTCGCTAGAGATATCTCATATTGGACTTGTCTAGCAGGAGCTTCTTTTGTATCAATTTTTTTCTCCTCTAATATTTCTTTTATAAGAGAAAGTGCATCGTCGCTATCGTAGATGGAGAAATTTCTTTGGTAGCCTATTTTATCAATAAAAAGTCGTAAAAACATGACACCCATTGAATGAAATGTCGAAACAAGAGGGAAGTCGGGGGGCATACCAAAAGACATTGGTATGTCACGATTGAGTTTTTTCGCTATTCTTTCGCGCATTTCTTTGGCTGCTTTATTCGTAAATGTGACACATAGAATAGATGTGGGGGTAATTCCTATTTCGTGGATCATAGAATAAACCCTTTCTGTGAGTGTGTGAGTCTTTCCTGAACCAGCACCAGCGAGGATGAGGAGGGGGCCATCGATAATTGATACGGCACGGAGTTGTTCAGAGTTCAGCATGTGAGGATTCTATGTGAAAATTTTGTTTGTCACATCGTATATGATTTTATAAAAGGAATTATATTGTACTATTTGATTTTTCTACTAACAGGATT
>CAYUVP010000016.1:0-3820 GCA_964448195.1 uncultured Candidatus Peribacteria bacterium
GAAGATGATGAATAGAATTGTTTCATGAATTTTAAAAAAACTCTCACCGAAAGGTGGGAGTTTTCTTTTTTGATTTTCTCTTCAAGTTACTAAAATACACACATTATGAAAAAATTTCTCCTCCTTTCTCTTGCAGTTCTCTCTTTTGCTGCTTTTGCTGCTCCTTCTCCCGTTGTTCAGGTTATTTCCTATAAAGAACCTCTCGGTATGTATTTCTCCTTGCAAGGATGGGGAAGTGGTTCTATTGTAGACAATCAATGACATATCTTGACTAATAATCATGTGGTTGATGATGGTCTCGGGGGTATATCTGATGATTTTTCTATTTGTTTAACAGAAGATCCTGCTCTCCCACCAAAATGTCATTATACTGCTTCAGTCATTGCACGTGACCCAGAAAAAGATATAGCCTTGCTCCAAATTGATCCAAAGGATATATTTGGCAATGCAGTTAATTTTTCTGCTTTTTCAATACTTCCGATAGATTATAATTATATACCTAATGCTGGAGACACTGTTTTAGCTCGTGGTTATCCCTGGGTAGGAGCAAATACTATCACAGAGACTCAAGGCATTGTCTCATGAACATACGACTACAATAATAATAAATATATCAAGACAGACACATTGATTGCTGGTGGCAACTCAGGAGGTCCTCTTATACGCGATGGTCGTATGATTGGTGTTAATACATTTCTCATTGGTGGATTTTTTGATCCTGCACTCGGTTATTCTCTCTCCATCTCAGAGGCACAAGACTTTATCCAAGCTGCTCTCACAAAAACGACAAAACTTCAGACAAATAATCCAAAATTTTCACCTTTTCTACAAACTGTGACAGAGTCTTCTCAGAGAAGAAGTCTCACAGATTCTCTTGTTACCATGAATTTCCCTACAAAATATAATATAACTACCTATATCCCAGGAGCATATATCGATGGACAAATCGCAGAAGAAAGTACGACCGCTGTATATGGTTTTTCTTTTATACATCTGAATACTCCGAGCCTAAAAACGCCAGAAGAGATTCGTTACTTCCTCTCAAGTCAGTCATTTTTCCCATTCTGGCAGGATATCAAGTTTAAAACTGTGACAATTGGAGGGCAGTCATTTTATCAAGTTGATAGTCTTGGTAATACAGCTGGTGATAAGGGTAAGACCCAGTATCTTTATTTCAAGATTGTAGATGAACGCCACTTGCTCCTTCTTCAGTTGGCTACACCATATTCAAATGAAACTACCTATGATGCTATCCAGAAAAATATTACTGCATTTCTCGCATGAGTTTCATTTCCTAGTCAGTTTCTTTTCTCCACTAAGAATTCTATTGCTATCACAAATGCAGATGTAGTTATTACGCCAGACCAGAATTCTCTTGTTGATTTCCGTTCAAATTTTTTCCCATACAATGGAATTGTTTCGCAATTTATTGTGAATTATCAAGACCTTTTCACAGTGAGGAATTATTTTGGTAATCTCTGGAGTTACGCTCAACTTAGTATAGTGCCAAACTCATTTTATACTGAATGAATAACGGCTTCAGAACTCCTAAATCGTCTCAAGGAATCTCCATATTTTTCACAAGGAGTAGAAGCAAAAAACATTGTCTACAAATGACGTGAAGGCTTTACTGTGTGTGATACAACTGGTGATATACGTTTTTATGATGAAAAAAATGCGCAGCAATTTGCAACTCAATGTGAAGTAATACTTCTCATCGGTAAAAATAATTCACATTTTCTTTCCCTCTTTTACCTGACAGATAAACGTTCCAAAAATGAGCTTCCGGTTCTGATGGAAAAATATCTGGATGCTAATGTAGTTTTACCAACGGATGGTCTCACTGATTTTGGTTCTGCTCAAGTCAATTTGACGTATACAGATGTGGGCGACCAGTCGTCAGAATTTCGAGATACTCTCAAAAATCTAATTAAGTATTGAATACTTACTTCTCGTTCAAAATTTGAATGAGAAACGCCTCTCACCTGGGAAGAGTATATCAGGATACATATTGCTTTCATCTATCGCAAAAAACTGACAGATACAATTATCCCTGGCGATTCAAAGAGTCCGACTTTTGCCTCTATTATAAAAAAACTTCCTGTGAAAATGAAGTCCTATGTTGATACTGGCAAACGTGCGCAGTTTGAACTCATGCTTCGTATGAAACTCGCTGGCGTAGAATTGCCAGAATATAGTGAGTCTTCTCTCAACCAATTTCAATTACAGGCAAATACTACATATCGTGATGACTGGAAAAAAATCGAAAATTTTGAATACCTCTATTATCAATGACAAAAGATGTCGCCAAATGGATCTTCTTATTATAATAGTGGCTATTATTCGAGTGATTTTACGACTTTTTATAATCCTGTTACTGGTATTTCTCGTGAGCCAAATATTGGTCAAAATCCTATCAATTTTGGTTTTAATTTTGTCACTCTTGAAAACAAAAAAATCCTCGATGCTGAGCTCGAATGTAGTAGGACATCGAGTACGTACTTCTCAAATGCATGTTTCAAAAAACGCCAAGAATATATATGGTCACTTTTGAGCTATCCTGTTTTGACCAAAGGTCAGGCAGTAAGCGAGCTAATCCCTTCTATCGATTTTGCTCTTTGGGATAGTGAATTAGCCAAGAAAAAAATAGTCAAAATAGAAGAATAAAATATGATAAATATTTTTATTATCTCTCCTCGTCAAGATATTTCATTTTTGAAGAATAAATAAGGGGTGTATAATGGGTATACTTATTTCTTAATTTTCTCCTATGCAGCCACAAGTTATCATACAAATTGATAGTTCTGCTGAGTACGATAGAGAGGTCATTGAGAGACTCGTGAATGAGAGTATGTCAAAGGTAGATGCGTATCTCCGACGTTATGATGATAAGCCAGATGCTGTTGTTAGAATAGAGGTAACAATTAAGAAAAATGCTGATGATTCATTTTATGGTAAGCTCCATGCACATGTTGATGGTGATCTGATTATGTTTGAGAGAGAAAAATTTTTCAAGCTCGATGACCTCATTCATCATGCATTTCAGCATATGAAAGAGCAACTGGCAGCGAAATAATTATGCAAACGATTAAAGGCAAGCGTCTCGAATTGCTCCACACAATACATCCAGAGAATCTCACAGAGCTCCTCTTAGCTCTGCGTTCTCAAGATAAGAGCTTTCTTATATCAGATATCCTCCATGATCCAGCATTGTTACCTGATATGCATTTAGCTCTTGAGAGAATCAGGACTGCTCGAGAAAAAAATGAGAGAGTGATGATTTTTGGTGATTACGATGTTGATGGTATTTCTTCGACGGCTGCATTATTTCTTTTTTTCCGAGACGAGCTCGGCATGGATGTTTCTTATCGTCTCCCGCACCGTGTCCACGATGGTTATGGTATTAAATCCTATCATATGGATAATATAGCTCAAACAGGGACTCGTCTCGTGATAACTGTTGACTGCGGGACAAAAGATATTATGCCCATTGAGCATGCAAAAACTCTTGGTATGGATGTTATTGTCACAGATCACCACTCATGTCCAGAAGTTTTGCCGCAGTGTATAGCTGTTATTAATCCAAAACGACAGGATTCTCTTTATCCTTTTTCTGGTCTCTCTGGTTCGGGTGTGGTATGGAAGTGTATTCATGCTCTTTCTGATTTCTTTTTTCCTGAAAAAACTCCCTCAATCCTCCAGAAATATGTCGATATCATTTCTCTTGGTACGGTTGCAGATTGTATGCCTATGATAAATGAAAATCGTACTATTGTACGGAGAGGCATTCTACAATCTCAAAACTCCCATCATCCCTTTT
>CAYUVP010000016.1:3830-13790 GCA_964448195.1 uncultured Candidatus Peribacteria bacterium
TGTTGAGACACTAAATCGCCCCATATTGAGTGAAGAAGATATAGGTTTTTTTGTTTGACCTCTTCTCAATGCCGGATGACGTCTTACAACTGCTTATCAGAGTCTCACAACACTTCTCGCCCAGCCTCTTGATTCATATAACCATATTCAGGGGCTCATAGCTGTCAATGAGACACGAAAAGGAAAATCACGTGACGCTTATGAGAGAGCTCTCAAGATGGTTGATAGCTCACAGCCATTTCTCGTTTTTATTGATGAAAAACTGGAGCATGGTATTCTTTGACTCGTTGCAGCGAGACTGGCAGAGACTTATCATAAACCAAGCGCTGTTTTTACGCTCCATGATGGTCAATATATATGATCTCTCAGAGCCCCAGAAGGTATAGATTTAGTCAGAATATTAGACGCGTCACAAGTGTATCTTGCACGTTACGGCGGTCATGCTGGTGCGGCTGGATGCACCATTATTGCGGATAATATTTCTCATGCCACTCAAGCATTTATCAAAGCCACAGATTATCTATATAGCATGTATGATAGTACGCCTATTTTGAAGGTAGATACTGTTTTGGATATTGATAAAATAACTCTCCAGAGTCTTCAGGACATTGATATTCTTCGCCCATTTTGATCTGAATTTCCTGCACCTCTATTTATGGTCAAAAATATCGTAGCTCCTGTCGTATCACTCGGTCAGACGGGAGAACATATACGTTGGGATACAGGGGGGAAGCTTGAGATTATCTGATTCCGTATGGCAGAATATACTTGATCTCTTCATAATAAAAAGGTACACCTCATAGGCACGCTCAAATCGCATACGTGGAGAGATGTTATAACCCCCCAATTTCAGGTAGTAGATGTAGTTCTAGAAAAGTAATATCCAAATGCTCTTATTGTTAGAGCCTCGTTATTCATTTATTGTGCATCAAGTGAGCTATTGAGCTAAATAATTCCATCACCAGAAGGTAGATAGGTACACCAAGAAAAAAACCAGAGATACCCATCAAATGTTCAGAAACAAAAAGTATCAAAAATATTATTGGAGCAGGTATGTTGAGTGAATGCCCTACAAGGCGTGGATTGAGGAAATAGCCTTCTATAGTGTGAATAATAAAGAGCATGAGTACTATAGCCGCTATTATGCTGAGGCTTGGATAAGTTGTTACTCAGGCAAATATGATAGGAATGCCTCCTATAAACACTCACAAGATTGGTATAAAGCTCGTCAAGAATGTGATAGCTCAGAGAGCGAGAAGATAAGGGAATACATAGCTTTCTCCAGTGAGAGATGTCTGACCGTAGATGATACCGATTATCACGAGGCCTAGGACTGTGAGGAGAGTATTTGCGAGAGCAATCTGTGATTGCGCATGGAATACGAGTCAGAAACTCCGTGTTATTTTCTCAAAAATAATACGTAAATCGTTATAGAAAAAAGCAAATGGTCACTTCTTGAGTTGAGCAAAATATAGTTGTACTTTTTCTTGTTCAAGGAGCCATACATAACTCAGTATATAGGCGAGTACGACTTGGAAAAATATACCTCATATACGAAACAATTGCTGGAGAAGATTTCCAGCATCTGCTGTTGGTGAGATTATATTTATGAGGTCTCCCACCTGATAGGAGAGTGTTTGCCATTGTCAGAGAGTTTCTTTGATATTATCTATACCCATATCGATGGAAAATTTCTGAGAGAGTGATTGCAGGAGATTTATGAGATCATTGATGAGAGCCGGACCGATATCGCGGATCGCAAATATAAATATCAATGCTAACAATATATAGAAGAACGTTATCAATATTTTTTCTTTGCTTATCCAAGACAAAATTCATCGTATTTTTTTTGGTGATTTTGGTATAGTTAATTGTATTTTTCGTCGCAACCATCTCGATATAGATTGTATGAGATATCCACACAGAAATGCTGTCAAAAAGAATATAAGAAAGTCTTTTGCTATATAGACAATCGCAACTATCCCAACGAATGAGAAGAGGTATTCTCAGAATCTCTGAGTAAAGATGTATTTTTGTAGGAATTCTTTCATAGGTTTGTATTATAGATGATTATCCAAAAATTGCACGTGCTATATCCTCACTCTTTTCTTCATTTTCTGGTGTGCTTACCTGTGTGGTTAGGCTGACTTTTGTAGCTCAAAATGCTTCTGCCGCTTGATGTAAAATCATCATCGTTTCTCTCTCTTCACAGCGAGATTTTCCAAATGTTGTCGTAGTGATTGAGAGTTCTCCCCCGGTACAAACCATGGATGCTGTTCTTAGGAGGGGTATTAGTGTACTTTTGACTCCGAGTTCTTGTATTTTTTTGATAAAATTTTCTGTAGAAAATCATGTTGTATTTTCTACGAGAGGAGATTCATCTTGGTGAGATGTTACTTCATCTTCTTTTTGTTGGAGTTCATGCGTAGAAATTGGGAGTTCTCTTTCTGGTCCTGAGATTGTTTTTTTCTCACCAGGAAGTTCGTTGCTTGGATTGGGGAGGATATGTGTAGGTATGCTCAATTCTTTTTCGCCTGAAGACAGAACGTGTGTGACTGGTGGGAGTTCTTTTTCTGGTGGTGGTATGAGAGTATCTCACGAAGTTGTATCGATGTCTTTTTGAGGTTCGGTTGCCTGGATTGTCTTTTTTGAAAGAGGAATAACGGTGTCCTGTATTCTCTCATAGAGAGCCATGCGGAGTATGTCTATTGGAACGGCAACTTGTCTACTTTGAATAAAAATCTGCGTAAACATATCAAATATTTCTCGATAGATAGGAAATGCTTTTTGCGCAAATGCTTCATCTATATTGTCGACAATCCACTCTGTCATCTGTGCGGAGAATTGACGGATATCGGTCGATTCGTCTTCGAGTGTACTTACTACCTTCTGTATTTCTGTACTTTTACCACTTCTGATGGCTTCAAATGTTTCTCTCAAAAATGTGGCGTTCACAAGATGAAGAGCACTCTCTACATTTTTCGTTGTGAGGGATTTTTCTATGATACATTTTTCGAGCATGGTGAGAGAATCTCTGAGACTTCCTCGTGATCTGTGGACGATCATGTCGAGAGCTTCTTCTTCATACATGAGAGCTTCTTGTTTACAGATATTTTGCAGGTGGTCACGCATATCTGATTCTCCTATTTTTGTGAGATCAAAACGGATAACTCGGGAGAGAATAGTGTCTGGAATTTTATTGATCTCTGTCGTTGCAAGGAGAAAAATAGCATGTGCTGGTGGTTCTTCTAGTGTCTTGAGGAGAGCATTAAAGGCTCCCTTTGAGAGCATATGAACTTCGTCGATGATGTAGACCTTGTATTTGCCCTGTGTAGGCGTAAATTTTGCATGATCGATAACTTCACGGATATTATCAACTCCAGTATAGCTCGCAGCATCTATCTCAATCACGTCTATCATTTTCCCGTTATCGTACGATGTACAGTTTTCACAAGCGTGACAAGGGTTCCCATCTGCTGTTATATTTGTACAATTGATACCTTCTGAGAATATACGAGCGAGTGTGGTTTTACCGATTCCATGAAATCAAAAGAATATATATCCATGATGAAATGTCCGTGTTTTACATGAATTTGCGAGGACTTTTTTGATAAAATCTTGACCGACAACATCGGAGAAATTTTTTGGACGATAAGACTGGTAGAGAGACATATGCTCGAATTATAGCAAAAAAGATGGAAAGTCACTGTTTTTTATCTTTGATAAAAAGTGGCCTACATATCTGTTATTTTATTCAATTTTTATATACTTAACATATGGTTCATTTTTCTCAAAATATTTTTTATGAGTGTAATATTATTTTATGAATAAAATAAATTACGCTTTTATTGATGCCCAGAATCTGCACATGGGGACTGCGAAACGTACGAATTCTCCGTGGAAGATAGACCTGCCTCGTTTTCGTGTCTATCTACGAGATAAATATCATGTGACGAAAGCATTTTATTTTCTTGGCTTTGTTCAGGATAAGCATGAAAGTATCTACGAAGAGATACAAAATGCTGGTTTTGTACTCGTGTTCCGAGAGAATAAACCTGCGATGATAGGCAAGAAAAAGGGGAATGTCGATTCAGATATTATTTTTTCCATCATGAAACGACTCTATAAAAAAGAAGAATTTGATAAAATAGTACTCGTCTCCGGTGATGGTGATTACAAAAAATTGGTGGATTTCCTCATGGAAGAGAAAAGGCTCGAAAAGATACTTTTCCCTGATGGGAAAAGACGGTCTTCTCTTTACAAGCAATTATCAAATCAATTCTTCGCCAATCTCGACGACACTGACCTCCAGAAGAAAATACGAAAGAAGAAAACAATAAAAAAGAGGGTACCTTAGGCAATGAACCGTTTGGACCCCTCTTCGTCGTAATGTAGTACCAGTATAGCATTTCCAGACAAAAAAGCAAATTAATCCTTGTCTTATGACTCTCTCCCCCACAATCTACCTCGACTACGCCTCTACACATCCTCGTAACCACGAGGTGATGGCAGCACGTGAGCAATTTGAGCTCTCTTCTTATGCCAATGTTGGCCGAGGAAATTATGACCTAGCTGAGGCATCTATGATTGCGTATCAGAATTCTAAAAAAGCAGTAGCTGAGTGGATCGGTTGTGAACCTCTGGAAGTCATCTATACCTATTCTGCGACCTATGCACTCAATATCCTCGCTCTAGCAATTGAACAAAATGGTGTACTCCAAAAATGAGATACTATTCTTCTCTCTCTATCAGAGCACCATGCAAATATTGTTCCCTGGCAGATGATTGCAGAACGAGTAGGGGCTCAGATAAAATTCGTAAATCTCGATAGTCAGTATTGTCTTGATTTAGACGATTTAAAATCAAAACTTGATGGCTCTGTAAAAGTGGTGAGTTTTCAGTATGCGAGCAATGTGACAGGTGCAGTTCATCCTCTCGGAAAAGTAAGGGAGATTATTGGTTCGGAGAGACTTTTTTGTGTCGATGCTTGTCAGATGGCTCTTCATGGGCCTCTTCATATGCGAGAGATTGGTTGTGATGCTATGGTATTCTCTGGTCACAAGATGATGGCTGATACAGGTATTGGTGTTCTAGCTCTCTGGAAAGTTCTCCAAAAAGCGTGGCAATGTCCTATAGGTTGAGGTGGAGCTATAAATGCTGTTACCGAAGAATGATATGAACAAGCTGGTATTCCTGACCGATGGGAGCCAGGAACACCTCATATTACTGGTGCTGTGACTCTGGGTGCTGCAATTGATTATTTAGGAAAAATGGACAAGAGTAAACGGGAGAATTATCGGGCTTGTATACAATTTGTTGATAATTCCTTTAAAAAATTAGAGAACAGGGTACAGATTTATCATTCTGAAACTGATTCTGCTCTTGGTGTTTGGTCATTTTCTATAGCTGAGAGACATCCCGGCGATCTCGCCGATCTCTTCAGTGAAAAGGATATATGTCTCCGTTCAGGTCACCATTGTTGTGAACCGTTTCATAGATACATAGGTATTTCTGGTACAGTTCGTATGAGTATCGGGTATGAAACGACCCTTGCAGAAGTTGAGCAATTTTTTGCAGTTCTCCAGACTTTATTATAATGCATTTATATGAATAAAATTCGATTCTTTTTATTACAGGCTTTGTTTCTCTGCACGCCTATTTTGTATGCATGGTTTTATGTGCCTGGTGTTCATCATACGCTCTCAGATGTGGTGGGTTATATTTTCCCGAGTTTTAAATGGTCTGGTTTTGAATCAGTAAAAGTATTATTTTTTCTCTGTATTTCTACTGGTGCCATCCTCCTCACAATCCTGCAAAATAGTATCAAACGAAAGAAGGTAACAGATGTTTTCCTGATAAGTGCTTTGATTTTTTTTATATGGTCTTTGACGTCTTATGTTCTCAATAAAAATCTCAATCCGTATTTCTTTATAGGGAATGCAGAAAAGACTCATTGATGGTTTTTTTATCTTGCTATTTTTAGTATTTTTTGGGTTCTCAAAAGCCTCTCTCAAGATGAAAATAACAAACTCTTCCGTATCTCCTTTTTTGGATATCTCGTTGTTATATTTTATGCGTTTTTGCAGAAATTAGGTCTGGATCCGCTCGCACCGCTCTACAATTCACGACTAGACGTTTCGAGAGTATTCTCTACTCTCGGTAACCCAAATTACCTCGCTTGATATGTCCTTATGTTGATGCCAATTTTACTTGTTTATCGATTTTCGATAACCTCTCATTGGCCGAGATATTTATGGGAAACAGTTATTTTTTGTATTTCTGGCTTACTGATTTATTGGACTGGTAGTTATCTCGGCTGGGCACTTTTTGGTGCCTACATTTGATATGTTGCAGTAGATAATATTTTTCAAAAACGCAATCAAAAAATCATATTTTGGATTTTATTTTGAATCACTGTTCTTGCTGCAGTTTCCTGGATTTGGACGAATTATTCTTCAGACATTCTTGAGGCTCAAAAGATGAAATGATTCATAGCACGATGGTATTTGTGGAAAACAGGTGTTGCTGCTCTTACTCATGATGTATGGCACTTTTGTTTTGGTTTTTGACCTGATTGATTCCTGGCTGTTTCAGAGAAATTTCGCCACCCACTTCTTTCAGTGTACGAAGACCCAACGTACAGAATTGATAGGAGTCACAATGTCTTTATAGATTTTGCTCTTCATTTTGGAGTATTGGTAACTCTGATTATGGCATTTTTTGTTGCCACCTCATTGAAATCTCTGTCTTTTGATAAAAGAGCTTCTTTATTGCTCTTCGCACTTTATTTTTCTTTTAACATACCAGTTCTCGTTCATTTTCTTCTCCTATTACAGATATTTAACATTTCTGAAAAGAATGAAGTTGTTTGAGTACCTGTAAAATCATCAAAAAAATAATAAGAGATTATCTAATTATCTACAAGGGATTTTGTTTAATAAAAATAGTTATTGTTGTATGAGCCCATGATTTTCCAGACTTTCTGCTACTTTTTTCCCAAATAATTTTTCAGCGTCTTCAAATGACCAGGAAGAGAGTTCATCAATTTTGGAAACAGCAGTCAGGATTTTCTTCTGCGCTATAGGTCAGATGCCTGGTATTTCATCAAGCAAAGTTTTTGTATAGGATTTTTCTCGAGAGCTCCTATTATAATTGATTGCAAATCGATGTGCTTCATCACGAATTTTTTGTAGCATCATGAGTTCTGTAGAACCTTTTTCAAAAAGTTTTGACTCTGAATTTCCTGGTAAAAAAACCTCTTCTATTCTTTTTGCAAGTGAGACTATTGGGACTATTTTTGCTGAACCTGTTGTCTTTTTTATGGCTTCCACTGCATGTGATAGTTGTCATTTTCCGCCATCTATTATGATCATATCTGGCCAAGGATCTTCTCAACGTAGTGCTCCTAGTGCTCGGCGAGTGAGTATTTCTTCCATAGATGCAAAATCATCTATAGTTCCAGTTTTGAGTGTTTTTATTCGGTATTTTTTATATCTTTTTATTTCTGGTTTTCCATTTACGAGTACTGATTTGCTTGCTACAGTATGTTCGCCATGGCTATGTGATATGTCGAAACATTCAAAAATAATCTCTTTTTTCTTTTCATACATTTTATCTTGAAAACCGAGTTGATTTAGGAGGTCAATCATGGTTTTTTTTGAGAGAGTTGCATTTTTCAAGCTATCCATAGTTTGTCTGTATGCAAAGTTCAGCAGATTTGTATGAGCAAATTCGAGGACTCGTACCTTCTCTCAACGGGTTGGGGTTTTTATCTTGATTTTTTGCTTCGAGGCATAGGCCTGCATGTCTCTCATTTTTTCAATATCTATATCTGTGTAGATTGTATTTGTCTCATGAAGTGAGAGGTATTGTATCAATGCTTGACTGATAATTTCTCAAGTTGTTTCTGTAAGAGGATTTGCCAATTGATATTCATGGACTCCAACAATCATACTCTTTTTGACTTCTATTATTTCCATAAAAATATTATCAAATTTCTCGAGACTTACTATGACGAGAGCCTCTCACTCTATGACATCTCTTACTATTTGTCGATTGCCTGTGGTCTCTATCTGTTCTATCATGCCTCTATATTCTGTCGCTTCTTCGAATCGCCTTTCACCTGCTGCAGTATTCATCTGATTTTTGAGTTTCTCTATGACATTTTCTTGTTTTCCAAGTAGGAAGTCTCGCGCTTGAGAGAGGCGCTCTCTGTAGAGATGAATCTTTGAAGTATCACCAGTGCAATGCCCAGGGCAGAGGCCAATATATGTATCAATACATGGTGGTCAGAATTTTTCTATTTTTTCATGGTTTCCCAGTTTGAAGAGTTTTCTGATAAAACGTACGTATCTGTATGTGTCAAAATATTGGCTATAAGGTCCGAAATATTCTCCATGAGTATTTTTTATCCTCGTACGAATCAAGAAGGGGATGGTTGAGTCTGTTATTTTTATATAGGAGAGATTTTTTCCATCTTTCATGAGCACATTATACTTTGGCTGATTCTCTTTTATCATATTTGTCTCCAGCATAAGCGCTTCTAAATCTGTCTTTGTCTCTATATAATCAATTTTTTCGATGATTTTTACCATTTTTTTCTTTGCAAAATTGAGTGCAGCTCCTGCTACAAAATATGATCGAACACGAGATTTGAGATTATTTGATTTACCAATATAGATGATTTTTCCTTCAGAATTTTTCATCAGATATACTCCAGGACAAGAGGGGAGATTTGAATAGAGGTTTTTTCAAATTTTTTTCATATAGTTGTAGTATATTCATATGTACAGCTAATAAAAAATTTTATTATCGTTATTGCCTTTTTATTGTTTAAGCTTAAAAAACCTCTCGATCACTCGAGAGGTTTTTAATTTCTAAAAGAACGAAACTAATTTATTCAGCAAGGAGACGTGAGATAGCAGCATCGAAGTTTGCTTCTGGTTGAGCTCCTGATATAACTTCATATTTACCAGTTTTGGTATTGATGAGGACGTTTCAAGGAGTACCATTGACACTGAATTTGCTTGATCCTTCTGCTTGATTTGCATTAACTTTATCTTTGTATTTGCCAGAGTCAGTACATGTTTTCACTTTAGCAGAATCGATACCTATATTTTTCAGGACACCATCAATGACGTCTTGAGTAGGGGTTCCTTTTGCAAAAACTCACTCTACGAAAGCAAAGTATTTATCTGATCCACCGAGTTCTCCGACACATTCTGCTGCCTGAGCTGCAGGAAGGGCTGTTGGGTGGAAAGGGAGAGGATAGTGCTTAAATGAAACTGCTAATTTGTTTCCATATTTTGTTTCCATATTCTTGATCGCACCAGAGTCATGGAGTCTCTTGCAGAATGGACATTCGAGATCAGAATATTCAATCCAGAGAATTTGAGCGTCTTTATTTCCTTTGATGTATGTATCTTTTGTTATAGCTGCGATATCATCTTGAGTGAGATTGCCTGTAGTTTTTGGCTCTTCTGCTGATGGTTGTTGATTATTCTGAGGTGCTTGTTTGCCATTGAGTATAGCGAGCTGCCCCTCTATTCCTTCTTTATTTCGAGAAGCAAAGCCTGGATGGTTGATCATCTCTTTGTAGAGTTTGTAATTTTCTCGACCACCGACTTGATCTATCTGTGGCTGTTGTACCATCAGGTATGTTCCAACCAGTGAAACGATAGTGCTTGCTGCAATTGCTGCGTAAACTATATTGTGACTATGTTTGTCCATAGAAGTTTTTATTAGGATATAAAGGACGGACATGAGTATATCTCCGGATGTCCGAATCGCAAGATATGGAAACGGCTGTTCACTTTACTTTGTGGGAGAGCATTGTACCCTTTATGGAAGGTCTAAAAATATTTCTTTGACAGGGGAGCAGTTTTTTTTACAATGCGCACACATTGTTTACAAATGGAGGGATGGCAGAGCGGTTTAATGCAACAGTCTTGAAAACTGTCG
>CAYUVP010000017.1:0-13661 GCA_964448195.1 uncultured Candidatus Peribacteria bacterium
TACTTCTTCAAAAATAAATACAGTTTTTGGACCAATTAAACCTTCATCCTGAAACTTCATTCTTGCTTCATGTTACTTCGTTTATGTAATTTGTGTATGATACAGGAATTCAGTATTTATTTTTTAAAACTGCATATACAGTATACTGGGATCATCAACCAAATCAGGTTATTAGCGGGGGAACATCAATAAGGGTTACAGAATAGTTACTATTCTTATCGTGATAAGTTTCTGAAAACAAACTCAAGACTAAGATAGCTAAAATTCCAAATATTAATATTTTTTTCTTCATTTTATTTAGTTTTTTTACGAAGCCTTGTAGGCACTAATCCATCATTCTATGTCACTACGAGCTTGTTTTTGTCCTTCATTATTTTGGAGAAGATTCGCATAATGATTCATATCACATTGCACTATGCCAAAATCTCGACAAGTTTGGATCAAAAAAAGAAGTATATCGTGATGACACGTAGTGTGATTTATAGTTATGGATTTCAATATCTCAAAAAGTCGAGGATAAGGAAGTCAATGAGGAAGAAGTGAATAAAGTACAGCGACAAGCCAACCTGCTAAATCGTAGAGGTCATAATTTCACTTCGGGGTAAAAGAAGTTGTTTTATAAATATTTGAAAGTGTATTGTGTTCTTTGGTCCGTATCTGTCCAGTAAAATGTGAGAGTGTGTCTAGACTTGTTGTGCTCGGGCTTTCTCGATGAAAAATATCTATCTTTCAATATTCACGAGAAAAACAAGAGAGAACCATTTTATGTCCATCGATACGGATTTTTCTCAGAACAATAGCTTCAATTTGAAACATATTATTTTGGCAGGATATGAATTTTATTATCCTTTACTGTTATTTTTGTTGTGAAAATACCACTCTTTGGACTTCAGAAATAGAGTCTTCGTACATCACCATCTTGTTCAATTGCAAGGTCGGTAATAACAGTATTTGGTACGTCTATTTGCCCTACATAAGTTACATTTCTTACATCACTAAATCTCTTTGAGCTCGGTACAAATATCCAGAGTCTATTGTCAGCGAGGACATAGATTTCTTGGTAGAGGTCTCCTGCGTATATTTTTGTTGTATCAGGAGTTACATTTTGAAATGAATTAGTACCTAAACTGTTCATAATAATAGGACGACGTTCATAACGAGGAGCAGTGAGTATTTTTTCCATACCAAGTTGATTTCCTCCAGAGAGCAACCATACACTTCCATCAACATCCATATCTACAATTTGTTTTGTTTGAGCATCATTGATAACAAAGCTCCTTCATGAATATGAATTTTCGGATTGGCGGCGGTATTTATAAATCTGCTTCATATCTGTCCCGAGGAGGTAGAGATTAGAATTGTAGACGCTTATACCGATAGCTTTATCCCATCAACCTACTTGTCCTACATTAATAGTACTCAGAAGTCATTTATCGTAGAGGTATACTTTATCTTTGTTTGTGCCGAGGTAGATGCGCCCTTCTGTATCTGAGTCAGAAAAAGTATACTTTTCATCATTGGGTATGATTGTACTTTTCGGTTCTTCTCCCGGTGAAAAGGGGCCTATGATATCTGATTCAGTGATAAGAGTAATTTTTTTACCATATGAATAGATGGAAAATGGTATTGAGTTAACATTTTTTTTGAAAGTATAGACACTAGAATAGTCTTCTGGTTTTAGTGTAGTAACTTTGTTGACAGCTCTTTCTAATACAGCCATGTCTCATTCAAGCTGTGTGACGTCCATTTGGAGGACACCAGCTGCCTTTATTTGTGAGACAATTTCTCTGACACGATTCATCGCAGGCGCAAAATTATCTGGCTGGTCAACCATTCGAGTTGCATCGTCGAGACTTACTCGTGCCTCGGAGACCATATCTTTGTATTTTTGAGGAACAAAGAGGGTATATTGAGATTTTATGACAGATGTAATGATGAGGTAGAGAAGTACAATACTTAAAAGTAGTCCACCTAAAAGAGTCCAATTTTGAGTATTTTTCGAAAGTTCAGAGAATTGTGATTGGATTTTCTCGATACTTGAAGCTCCTACTTTTTGTATGTTTTTTATTAGTACCACTCCTTTTTTATTTACTTCATGCATTTTTTTTGTACTTCATGCATTTTTCTGATCAGGATTTTCTTCACCAATACACATGATGATACTATCATGTACATAAGATCTCTCAATTCTCTCTGCGATGAGTTGGCATCGGTTTGTGAGAGGGAGATGGGAGAGCTTGTTACATTCTCATCAGATTACGTGAGAATCAACTTTTGGAGCAAATATATATAGTGTCTCGTTTGCTCGTATATCTCCGTGAGAATCATAGACGAAATGTCACTCACCTGTATCCATATCATTAAAAATATCTTCAATATTTGTTGATGAAACTATGATTCCTGTGAGTTCTTTTCCAAAGACTGAAAAATGTACATGTGAACCAACTACAAGTCATAAAAAGAGTGATATTTCTGTTTTATGGTACTGATTGTAGAGTGCTTCGAGTTCGTGATTTATGCCTTCGAGAAGTTCAGTAAAAACATGGACAGCATTTTTCTCAGTTGGGTGAAGTTCTAAAACATGATCAGTACAAATCCTATGGAGTGTATTTGTTAGGGTGCTATTTTTTGTATGGCAGACACAGATAAAGCTAATATTATCATCCTTTTCAATAGAAAATCATGTCGAACATGGTGACGGAGTATCTCCCAATTTTTGTATATGAATAGTGTGCATAAATATAGTCTATGCATCTTCTATTTTCGTCAATATGAGTTCGAGTAAAAAAATTATACAGATAAGCAAAAATCAGGTTAATGGAGAAAGTACACCATAACGATGAAATATATACGATGTAACAAGAGTGAAAACTATGAGAATTCCATGTCTAAAAGAACGAAATGCTGCGATAGGGTAGAGGAATCATCGAGAAGCAATTTTCTTCCCCAGTAAGAGTAGGAGGCCCAAGAGAGAACCACCTGTCAGTACGACTGAAACACCCATCATAATAAGAGAAAATGTCGGATGATAACCGGGGTCAAAACCAAAGTAAAGTATGGAACCTGTAATGAGTCCTAAAAAACATAAAAGTATCATCATGGAAACAAACACTTTTGTATACATATTTAGAGTTTAAAAAAATGACATGAATTTTCCCATAATTGTTGTTCGATGGTATTTGGATCTTCGTTTCTGAGACGACAAATTTTATCGAAAACATATCGACTATAAGAAGGTTCACAGTATTTCGCTATACCCTTTTTATCTTCTGGAATCAGAAAAGGGGCATCAGTTTCTATCATGATACGATGAAGAGGTGCTTGTTGAGCTACTTCCTGAATGGAGACTGATTTTGGGTAGGTGAGAATACCAGTAAAACTGATCTTTGTATCTGGTCACAATTCAAAAACTTCTTCAGCAAAATCCCAGCTTTCACTAAAGCAATGAATAACGAATTTTTTCAGACCTGATTTTTTGAGTTCAGCGAGAGTTTCACTTGGACAATTTCTGGTGTGGATGACGACACCGAGATCGTATTTTAGAGCTAGTTCAGCCTGAGCCTGAAACCAGAGAACTTGATTTTGTTTTTGAATCTCTGCTTCCTCTGTGTTTTTTGAGAGATGATAGTGGTCAAATCCTATTTCCCCAAATCATGCGATATAGTTACTCTCATGTTGAATCATGTTTTCGAGAGCTACTATCTGCTCGGGAATTTTTTTGGTATCTATATCCTGTGCTTCGCAAGGATGTATACCGACAGTTGCGCGAACAATATCATAAGTATGTGCTAGTTCTATACAGGTTTGAGATGTTTCTATACTCGTACCTATCTGAATAGTGTGAGAAAAATTGGCATCTTTGAGATGTTCAATTGCTTCGGGGATATGATTCTGCAATTCTCACAAGTAAAGATGTGAATGTGTATCGATAAACATTTTTTTAGTATAGTTCTCTGCTTAAAAAAACAATAATTTTAAGCTTATTTTATAAAGAGTTGCGGATTCATAGAGGCAAGATAGGCTATACCCAGCGCATCAGCTGCATCGTCAGGTTTTGGGACATTCTCTAGTTTGAACAGGAGCTGTACGGCTCGACCCATTTGTTTTTTTTCTGCTTTTCCATTTCAACAAATTGCTTTTTTTATCTGTAGAGGTGTGTATTCAGAAAAATGAATATTGTGTTTTGCTATAATGGCCAAGATGACACCACGGCTTTGAGCGACTTCTATGCCTGTTTTGAGATTTGTAGAGAAAAATAATTTTTCCACAGCTGCATGCGAAATATTATACTGTATAATAATTCACTCAAGATCATTCATTATTTCTAGGAGTTTTTGGCTCTGTGCTACTCGGGGAGTCGTATGGATAACGCCATATGATAGTATAGTTCGTGTATTTTTTACGAGCTCAATGACAGCAAAACCAACATCAGTCGTACCAGGATCTATACCGAGAATAATAGGCATGAAGCCAGTATAGATGATTTTTGGAAAAACAAAAATACTCCTTATTTTATTGTAGATGCTGGAGGATTATCTTGAGGAGCCCCTCTTCTTCGTAGTTTCCAGTGATGCTTTCACGTATGAATCGTACGTCTTCGTAGGATATCTTCCCGGCATGTCTCTTTTCTCAAAAGGCTTTTGTTTCTATGAGATCTTTGAAAAGTTCCCAAAAATCACCATCAATAAGGACGTTATAGAGAGGAGTTCATTCGATTGATTTCCTATAGAGATCCAAGAGGTCACCGGGTGTGCCTAGTATGATTCGCTCACAGATTTGGTATATCTTTCCAAGCGACAGACGAAAATCATCATGAATGACTTTGTAAAGGGTTTTTTCGAGTAAATCATTTTTTCGTGGATGGAGGCGAGTTTTTTTATATGTTTCACGAAAGTGTTGTGTCCATTGTTCTTCAAAGATGTTTTCAAGGATTTTTTGATAGACATTTGTTACCATCAGTCCATCCAGATCTTTTTTACGGACGAGATGATAAAAATTGAGCTCAGACTCTATAAGTAAATCATGATTGTCGTCTGAGAGGTAATCGCTGCATACTTCGAGATATTTCTCTATTCGTATTTTGATTTCTTGCTCAGATTCATGGAGATCGGTACGGGTTCTGTTCATTGTTTCTTCTTTTGTTTTTCTGAGTCGCATTTCTGATACTTCACGTCAAATCCACTGCTCGGCAATTGAGAGTGCCTGTCGTAGTTTTTGATTCTCAAGTTGGAGACTATTAATTATTTGTGTGCGAGGTGTCATATTCTTGACACACAATAACATTGTTTTTTAATTATTTCAAGAATTTGTCAGAAATCAGTACTCAGTCCAGATGATCTATCTCGTGTTGGACAACTTTTGCACCAAGTCCAGTGATAGTTTTACGCATTTTCCTGCCCTTTATATCGAGCCACTCCACATCCACAGTATGTGGGCGAGCTATATTGCCCTTCAATCATGGTAAACTGAGACATCACTCTTCATCGATAGTCATTTCTGTGGATTTTTTTATAATAACGGGGTTAATCATGAGAACGAGTGGATAACTCTCATCATCACGATCTTTCGCAAGACCGACAATAATTATTCTTTTATTTGTGCCTACCTGTGGCGCAGCGAGTCAGATTCATCCATGCTTCGGATTTTTCACATAGGCTAGCATCGCTTCCCCGAGTACACGATATGCGTGTAATTCGTGTATTTTGAGAGGAGTTGATACTGTACGAAGTATTTTATTATCTATTCATGTTTCCAAAGAGAGTTTCATACTTTATGCACAAAAACTTAAAAGAGCCATCAAAAAGGCGTTGGTTTTATGAGGTAATTCTCCTGATTTTTCAGCAATATCAACTTCAACTATACTATCGTAGAGTTTTTTTATCGATTTTTTCTGTCCACGTAGCTGTCTCCCAGTGTTTCTCTGACCATTTGTGATAGGTATGTCGCCTATATCTGGGTAAACAGCAGCAATGAGTATTTTTCGTATCATAGTGATCATCATGGCCATACTGAGTTCATGATCTGCTGTTGCCATGAGTCGTCACCATATCGTTGCCATTGCGCGACCATTTTTCTCCCAAAGAGGATCGAGCATGTTAAATGCATTTTCATCACGATAGTCTGGGAGTATGGCATCGAGCTCTTGGTTTGTCCATGATGTTTTTCACGCAAGTTTGAGTTTTTTTATCTCTTGGTAGATGTTATCGGGTTTACCAATTGTGATAAATTTCCCCCATTTCTCTTCTTCATAGAAACCGAGTCTTTCACAAAAAGCTCTTGATTGATCTCGTGAAAGATGGAGCTCATTCATTGCGTAGAGAGCTATATCTCATGGCGAGATTCAGGCAAACTCATGGAGAGTTGCATTTTTCTCAAGCCATTTTTCAAGGTCGGTGACGGGTTTTTTATTCCCAACAAAGAGTATGAAATTGGTGTCAGGTATTTTTTCTAACATATTGATCCAAAGTGCATCATTATCGAGAGATATCTTTTTCTTTCCATCGAGTATTTCATTGATATCAATGGTTTCGTTTATTTTTTCTGTTTCTGCTATTTTGTCTTTTTCTTTCTGAGATTTGATGAGATATTCGTGAAATATAATCATACGTGTACCTCCCATAAAACCAGGCGTGAGCGCGTCTGAGAGCACACTATCAAACATTGTATCGTCTCTGACCTCCAAGAGATTCATTTCTCAGTGTTTTATGAGAAATTTTTCTCGCCATTCTCGGAGAGTTTCTCTCATTTTTATGCTATTTTCTCAGCGAAAGAGAAGTATGTTTTTCTTGGCAGACATAGTTTCTAGACTTTTTTACTGAGATGTGATTGTATTCTCCACTGTGATATTCCTGATTGGCTAAATTCGAGCCATTTTTTAGAAATTGTTGATTCTTTTGAGAGGGAATAAGTGATAATATCATCATTATCGACTACGGTATAAAATGGTACCTTCTCATGATTTCTATAAATAGTTTCTGTCTTATGGAAATTGAGGGGGTCGAGGTAGATAATAGTATCGAGGACTGTTGTCTTTATAGGCATATAAAAGAGCGGGCGATGCTCTGAATGAAGTGGGATTTTTCTTGCTAAAATATGTCCAGTAACGCTCTTCATAAACTCTTCAGAGTTAGCTGTGGTGGCTTCGTTTATGAGCTCAAAATCACGAAAAAGAATAGGAGAGTATATTTCTCAGAGTTCATCAAAAGTTTCATACTCGAGAACTTTTTCATAAGTCTTTTCGTTGATAACACGTATTTTGATACGAGATGTCCCTCTAAATATACATTCTGTATGGAGTCACACATATCATGAAAGGCGAGGATGATTGATGAGATCGCTGACTTTTCAGACTTGTATGAAATTTTCATCACGTCGCGAACCTATATCATGAAGGACAGAATAACAATCGCTCGCATCTCTCACGATTATCTGGACAGCATACCATGATTCTCTTTGGTACTCTCTTTTGAGTTCGATAGAAAAAGGGGAGACAAAGTCCGTGTCGTAGTGGATGATATTTTTTGACCAACTTTGATTGCGGAGATACGTATGAACCTCTTCGGCATTCTCTATCATCTCACTGTGAGTATTATTCACGAAATTCTCCATAGTTACCCATTTTTCCTTCTCGAGAACTTCAGCTGTTAATCCATGCAGAAAATGGTACATTTCTCTGAGTCCGCATCGTTTTGCGAGAGGTATATAGACATGTTTTGTCTCTTCAGCTATTCGGATTCTTCCTTCTGGGGATTTTGCATCTATCGTAATCATGTTATGGGATCGGTCGAATATTTTTAGGAATAATATTCGGATATCTTTCTGAGAGGCTATTAGTATCTTTCTAATAGTTTCAAAACGTGCTAATTCTGGAGAAAGCCCAGTTGGATTTTCCCGAGAAGCAGTACGGATTTTGGTAGCGCCTTCGACGATATTTGCAATATCAGGGTGTATGTTGTAGATACTTTCAAATGTCTCTGTAGTGTCCTCGAGTACATCATGAAGAATTGTGGCAGAGAGGAGAAAAGGGCAGGGACGGTACGGGAGCATCATATGAGCGACTATCAGAGGATGTGTGATGTAAGGTGTCCCAGATTTTCTGAGCTGTCCTCTGTGTCATCTCTCAGCGATAATATAGGATTGTCGTATGAGATCTTTTCCTTCACCAGATATATAATCACACTCATCGAGAAGTTCAGCAAAAATTTCATCAGGGTCGCGTTTTTCATACCCTCTGTATTTTTCTACATAGGCACGATAATCGGCAAAATAGTTGGCATTTTTTGTCACGTGAGTATTCTCTTCCAAGATGCGAAAAAATCAATATAAAAAGACTAAAAGTACTCCTTTTTTACCCAAAAAAATCGAAAAAGATGATTTTGTCATAGGAATTGATGAGGCTGGGAGGGGTTCTTGGGCTGGTCCTGTTGTTGCAGCATACGTTGCCTGGTCAGGGAAGTGCCCTATCAGAAATATTCTCCGAGATTCAAAAAAAATGACCGCAAATGACAGAGAAGAAACATATGAAGAGATGTGTAAACTTGCTCAGAAATGAAAAATTTCCTATGGTATTGGTGTTGTAGAAAATACCCTGATTGACTCTATTGGTATTCGTGAGGCGAATCGCCGAGCTATGGAAATAGCAATTCGTCCTATCAGTGAATATCCTAATAAATCGAGAATTCTGATAGACGGTCGTGATAATTATTTCTTTGATATTCCTGATTTGCCAGAACCAGAATATATCGTACGTGGTGATGATAAAATCAAACAAATTATGGCAGCTTCGATCATCGCAAAAGTGACACGTGATAGACTTATGATAGAATACGGGGCCCTATACTCTTGATATGGATTTGAGAAGCATAAAGGGTATGGAACAGCGCTTCATCAAGAGGCAATTAAAAAAATCGGAATTTGTAATATTCATCGAAAAAGTTACGAACCGATAAAGCTTGCGACTTCTCGAAAGAGTCTATAATGAAATTACTATGATTATTCGAAATCCAGAACAGCGTGTTGCCATCCTCGTCGATGTGCAAAATCTCTATTACTCAGCGAAGAACCTCTACCACTCTCGGGTGAATTTCAAAAATATCCTAGCATTGATATTGCAGGGGAGAAAGCTCACTCGAGCGATCGCTTATGCTGTAGATACTGCCGAAGAAACAAATAAAGTTTTTATTGAAGCTATACATGAAAGTGGTTTTGAGATAAAGCTCAAGCCTATACAAACATTTGTCGATGGCTCCAAGAAAGCGGACTGGGATGTATGAATTGCTATGGATGCTGTTCGTCTTGGTAGCAAAGTGGATTCTATTGTTCTCGTATCTGGAGATGGGGATTATTGTCCTGTTGTGAATTATCTCCAACAATCTCAAGGCTGTCTCGTAGAAGTGATGGCGTTTGGACGAACAACTAATAAGGAGCTCAGAGAGCTCGCAGATGAATTCATCGATATAGAGGATTACCCAGATGAGCTCTTATTTCAGTCTCGTAAATCAGTTCTTCCGCAGAGAAGTGGGAAAAATAGAAATGATAAAAAGCCACCACAAAATAATGTCTCAAAAAAATAACACAGTTCAGTACGATAATTTCGGCGAAACATTTGGGAAAAGCCGTCAAAATCTTCGTTGGGAGGAGATTGATATTCTGCTGTCTCGATTTGTACGCGAAGGAAGTCTGACGACAGGATTAATTGCTGATATTGGTTGTTGAAATGGTCGTCTTCTGCGACATATTCGAGAACATCAGGATTCTGTACTCTTAAGAGAAAGAATTTTGCACTATGTAGGTATTGATGTATCGAGAGTTCTCATTCATCAGGCTCAATTAGAGGATTGGTCTGACGTAGTTGGCGCGATTGATTGGAGCATAAGCGATATGAGAGATATAGATACATACCTTGCATCTTATGGATTGTTTGATGGTATATTTTTTATTGCAAGTTTACACCATCTTTCAACTCCAGAAGAGCGAGTATCTGTGATTATAGAAACTAAGAAACACCTCTCTTTGACTGGTAAAATCATAATGACAAACTGGAATCTCCTCGACCCATCACAGATAAAATATAAGAGTTCCAAAATTGCAGAATACTCAGATGGTAGTGCGGACTACAGTATAAAAATTGGAGAAAATACTCGATTTTACCATGCTTTTTCAGAAGCAGAATATCTATCTCTCGCAGAGGCTACTTGATGCAGAGTTGATATAACTTTTTGAGAGAGAAACAGTACGGTTATTTTTTATTAAAAATCCCCAATTTCTTGGGGATTTTGTTTTTATAATTTTTTTGCAGGAGGCTCAGGAGGTCAAAAGTCTTGAGGTTGTACTGAATCTTTTAGTCACTCTATTTGTCCGAGTATCTCATTAAACGTAGAGCCTCCTCTCCATTTTTTTATCATTTTTCAGAAATTATTAACTTGGACAAAAGTGTATTGTCCAGATACATCATAGAGCTCTTTGAGTTCCGTTGCTTCATCAAAGTTAACTTTCAAGATAGTGAGATTTTTCGGTATATTTTTGAGATTTTTTTCTATATCCTTGTTGATATTGATGCATGTAGGATTCCAATTTGCGTGAAAATAGAGGACGACGTTACCTTTTGCTTGAGCAACAGCAGTAGAAGTGTAGGGCAGGTAGACACCACCTTCAGCAATATTCTTAGGAGTATCAGTAGGGATGATATCTTTTTTAGGTGTTTCATCGCTTTCAGGTTTTGTATCGTCACTTTTAACGGGCACTTCACCCGAAGAATTCATAGCGTCTGCGAGTATGACTTCTTCTGTATTATCTGTTTTTGTTTTTGACCACGGCATAGTTGGCATAGTACAGCTCGCGAGGATGACGCTGACAGCGAGGATTGAGAGATGAGATTTTTTCATAGAAAATGTGAATAATAAGTACGCTTCTTATGCTAAGAGAAAAATCTTTTCTGTCTACGGATTTTACTTTACTTTATGGGTAGGATTGTATACTTTTTCCGATTATGCTCGCAGAAACTCAACATTTTCTTCACCTTACCCGTGATGAGACAACCCGTGATGAAATCCCGACACTCCGAGAAGTGATACAGTATCATCGTGCGATGTACTACAATGATCAGCCTGTTATTACTGATGGAGAATTTGATACACTCTACGCGCTCCTCGTAGCAGCAGAGGAGAAATTTGGCATGCATGATGAATCGAGTCCGACGCACGAAGTCGCTCGTCTCGATGAAGACAATCACTTCACTAAAGCACCACATCTTCACCAGATGATGTCGCTCGATAATACCTATGACGCCGAGGATCTCAGAGAATTCGAAGTTCGTATCCGTCGTATCCTCGATAAAGAAACAAGCTATGATTCGCTGGAGTACGTCCTTGAATACAAATTTGATGGTCTCGGTATCGCACTCCTCTACGAAGGAGGCAAGCTCATGCGCGCACTCACTCGAGGTGATGGACAAATAGGGGAGGATATCACCCTCAATGTCCGAGAGATTACCAATATCCCACAGACTATACCCTACACAGAGACAATAGAAGTGAGAGGAGAAGTCGTGATGTCTCGAGCTTCATTTGATGAGCTTAATCAGAAGAGACTTCAATCATGAGAAAAACTCTTCGCGAATCCTAGAAATGCTGCGAGCGGGAGTCTCCGTCAGCTCGATCCGACGGTGACACGTGACCGTGATCTCCTCTTTTTTGCCTACTCATGTCCTGACCTCGAAGAGCTTCACAAGACGAGTATTTCTGAAGAAGCGACCTACTATTCCTTGATTCAAAAACTCGGTGCCTGGGGATTTCAGACATCGAAACAGTGGCAAAAAGGCGAACTCTTTTTTGAGAAAAAAACTGGTATCGAATCCATCGTCACGATGATTCATGAGATGGGCAAAAAACCTGTCTGCCCCTTTGATATCGATGGACTCGTTATCAAAATCAATGACCTCCATCTCTGGCCTGTGCTCGGTATGACATCACATCATCCGCGCTATGCTATATCATTCAAATTTCCAGCAGAATATGCTCGGACTCGTATCATCGAAATAGAGCATTCTGTCGGTCGTACTGGCACTATCACGCCCGTCGCACACGTCGAACCCGTGAACATCATGGGCGTCACTGTCCAGCACGCGACACTCCATAACTATGACGAAGTCACGAAAAAGGATTTACGAATTGGCGACCAGGTATTTATCCACCGTGCAGGTGAAGTCATCCCAGAAATTATTGCTCCTATCGTCGAAGCACGAACAGGCAAAGAAGAAATTATTGTTCCACCAACACACTGTCCCATCTGTGAATCACCGACGCATAAAGAAGGAGAAAAAATCGCTCTCCTGTGTAGCAATCCTGCGTGTCCTGCTCGTGAGATGCAAGCACTTGAATGGTTCGTGAGCAAGCATGGCGTCGATATCGATGGATTTTGACCAAAGCAAATCGAGCTCTTTCTTGATCTCGGTTGGGTCACCGATATGGCATCGATTTATGATCTCCCAGATCACCGAGATGAGCTCCTTCTCGTCGAGGGATACAAAGAAAAATCTGTCGACAATCTCATGACGGCTATCGAAACAAAACGGACTCTCCCTATCGACCGATTTATTGGTGCACTCGGTATCCCTGGAGTTGGCAAGCGTACAGCAAAACTCCTCGCACCACTCTTTCATAGCACGGATGATATTCTCAATTTTGAGCTCAGCATCGAGACACTCGAAGCAGTGAAGGATATCGGTCCAGGAACAGCGGGAACAATTAGTACGTATTTTGAAACCCACAAGCATCTTCTCGAGCGACTCCTTGCTCGTGTGACAATCGTATTTCCAGAAGTCGTAGAAAAATCCTCTGGCGTCCTCGCAGGGAAAACTTTTTGTGTAACAGGAACATTCGATATATCACGTGATGATATCCATGCGATGGTCGAAGCAAACGGTGGGGAAGTACGCACCGCTGTCTCAGGCAATCTCGACTATCTCATCGCTGGAGAAAATGCTGGAAGCAAACGTGAAAAAGCGCAGACTCTTGGTGTCTCAATTATCGGTCTTGTAGAGTTTCAGGGCATGCTAGTTTAGGACTTTCAACTAGATTTATTTTCTTGTGAGCGATTCAAGTGAAGAACGAAGAGTTAGATATTTCAGGTAGGCTGTGTCGCTTTCTGCCTTTTGAATGCCAGTTGGATCGTCTGTGACCGTCACTCTCCAGCCATGTTCTGTAAAATTGACTCGGCAAAAATTTATAAGAAAAAGCTGTATATCAAGAGCTGTGCTGACTCGGTATCATTTTTGTGATTTTACGCCTTGGAGCTGATTGATGGTAATAGTTTGAGTTGTTTCATCAATACTGATTCCTACGACATAAACATCATGTCATTTGTACTTTAATATCAAACCTGTCTCGCCATCTATATTTGTTTTTTTCATCTTTTCTTCTCTTTTTCTAGCACCTCAGAGAATCATATCAACAGAAAGCTCTGTGAGATTGAGCGGAGGCATACCAGACATAGTACGACAAAGCTCCCGTAAGTTATCAGGCATCTTTGGTTCTGAGAATATTTGAGAAAGTGGAGGCATATTCTATCTCTCATACTCTATCATAATCTCAGGCAAGAGGCAACAATTTCTCACAACCAGCGACGTATGCATGGAGGAAGACAGTGAAGTTTCTGGAGGAGAA
>CAYUVP010000018.1:0-4123 GCA_964448195.1 uncultured Candidatus Peribacteria bacterium
TATTTACTCGAAGAAATACTCACACCCCATTCCCACGATCACCATCACCACGAACATACACATGAGGATCCACATGAGCATTACAATCACGTAGTTATGGTAGCATGGATAGCTATTTTTCTCCACACACTCTTTGATGGATTGAGCATACGTGCATGATTCGCTCTAGATAATACTCTCGGACTCAGTATTCTCTCCTGAGTAGCTATTCATCAGATTCCCGTTTCTCTCTCTATTGCTTCCATGCTCCGAGAATCCATGTTTCATAAAAAAACACAAATCACTCTCATGATATTTTTTGGTCTTGCTGCATCAATAGGTTTTATTCTGACAGACAGTATCATAGATCATATTTCTCCAGCAGTAGTCGCACTCTCAAGCGCTCTTGCTGGAGGTTCCCTTCTCTATGTCTCAAATGTTGAGCTTCTCCCTATGATTCATGCCCAATCAACAAAAAAGATGAAGTACATAACCGTCATCCTGTTCGTCATAGGAGCAGTAGGAATGAGTCTGGTAAAAATACTTGAATAGTATGTAAAAACTAAATGCCAGAATTATTTGTTGAAGTATTGGTTACTTCCGTCGTTTTAAAAATGTCAGATGTGCCTTGTTCGCTTGAGTAATACGATCTGTTTGTTTGACGGGAATAAATATAACCACCCAGTACGACAAATGCAACAATAAGAATTGCCAAGATAGTCGTAACCATACTCGAATCTGACTGCGTTGTATCCTTTTTATCTTTGATTATTGTAGTAGACAAAACTTCCTTTTGAGAGAATGAAGTCTTCTTAGTTACAATTTTTGGAGCAGTTTTTTTCTTTTTTGGAGCAGTTTTTTTGACAGGAGCTGAAACCACTTTTTCGGTAGAAGATATAACTTTTGCCTTTGTTGTTTTTTTAGCAGCAGGAGCTTTCTTTTTAGCAGGAGCTTTTTTCTTTGGGGATGATACCATAGTAAGAAATAAAAAATAATATTCTGAAAGATACTCAATATAAGACTTTCTTCAAGCAAACAGCCATCTCGAAAAGATGACAAAATAATATTATTAAATTTTATTATGACTCAGAACTTAGACTCTATAAAATACCATTTTTCTCACATTCTTCTTGAGTCGTCATACCGAGTAATATCTTTGCACGAGCATCGTCTTTCAGAGAAAGAAAACCATCTCTGAGGGCTATATCATGTATCTCACTGTCAGTTTTACTATCTCGAATAGCATCACGCACTGCATCAGTTACCCTCAGAACTTCGTATATACCGATACGTCCAGTGTAACCTGTATAACCACATTTTTCACATCCCATACCTTTTTGGGAAAGTGTTTCGTGAGCACCGTACAATTGAAGAAGTTTCTCATCACCCGGCAAAGCTGTGATTTCTTCTCTATGCGAACAATGGTGACATACACGACGTACAAGACGTTGAGATATCACAACATCTAGAGCAGCCGCAGTATCAAATGCTGAAACTCACATATTTTCCAGTCGTTCAAGAGTCTCAAATGCACTCTTTGTATGAAGTGTTGATAGGACCAAGTGACCAGTCAATGCAGCCTGAACTGCTGTATTTGCGGTATCGAGATCACGTATTTCTCCGATCATGATAATATCTGGATCATGGCGCAATACAGATCTCACCCCCATAGCAAAAGTATAACCATTTCTCTCATTAATCTCTGACTGCAAAACTCACGGAATTTGGTATTCTATTGGATCTTCGAGAGTGATAATCTTGTCTTCTGGCTTTCTGAGGACATCTATCATCGTGTAGAGAGAGGTCGTTTTTCCGGATCCAGTTGGACCAGTAACCAGAATCATTCATTGCTTTTTTTTCAGTGCAAGAGTGATGATTTCTTTCTGTGGTCAGACAATTCCAAGTCAATCCATCTGTATAACTGTTTCTGAGGAATCGAGAATACGACAAACAATGCTCTCCCCGTATCGGGTTGGCATAACTGAAAGTCGAACATCTATCTGCGCGTCATGACCTTCTTTTCAGAATCTATATTTCCCATCTTGGGGAACATCATGGATATTGAGCTTGAGATTGGCACGATATTTCATCCGTTCTGCAATCATATTGTGCTCCTTAACTGTCATATCTCATACAGTAGCTAGGTCTCCATCTATACGAAAACGAATGGAAGAATCTGTTTCATGAAGCTCTAAATGCACATCAGAAGCACGAAGAGTAAGAGCTCATCGTATCAAGGCTATAACGGCTCAGTCAGAGTCTTGTTTATCCAGAGAAAGCCGTATTTCATCAAGAATATGGTGAAATTCTTGGAGATATTGACCTGCACCAGACTGATCTTTGTGAAGAATATTCTGCAAATTTTGTATATGTTCACTTACTTGGGTCATATATACACAGTCTACACTATTGCTCTTCGTTTTGCAAAAATATCGATATAATATATGTATGATTTTGAAAAAGAAAAATACATGGCTACCCAAAGTTCTCAAAACACTGAAAAGTATAGAAAATGAAAATCTAATTATAGCCTGTTCTGGGGGTGCTGATTCAATGGTACTCTTAGATATTATTGTTCATGCTGGATTCAACACTCATAGCATCACTGTATGCCATGTGAATCATAATCTCAGGACTTCTGCGGATCGTGATGAAAAAATCGTTGAAAAATACTGCAAGAAAAATAATATAAAATTCTCGATACTTTCTCCGGACGTAAAAAAAGTAGCAAAAGAAACACGAACCACCATCGAGGAATGCGCTCGAAATATTAGAAAAGATTTTTTTGAATCAATAAGAAAAAAACATAAAGCAAAATATATCATCACAGCCCACCATGCAGACGACCAATCAGAGACTCTCATATACCGGATAACCAAATGAACAGCCATTACCGGACTCGTAGGAATAGAAGAGCATGCTGGAGAGTATTTCCGACCACTTCTCTCTGTAACAAAAAGAGAACTCCTAGAATATGCACAAAATCATAAAATTGTTTTTGGCTTTGATGAAACAAATGATGACACAAATATACCTCGAAATCTCATACGAAAAACTGTCGTACCCGAGCTACAGAAAATTAACCCAGAAATGGTATCAGCTCTAGCGAGACTCAGTAATTCTGCTCGAGATTTGAAGATGAGCTTCGATGCTTTTTTTACTGAAGTAATCGATAAAAAATCATTCACTCTTGATTGGTACAATGGTCTCCCCCTTTGATTTCAACACGAACTGTTGAGATTTCTCTATGAGCACATCAATAAATCAACTCACGGCCTCTCTACAGCACTTATCACAGAACTCGATCGTTTTTTGTCTACACGTAATGGATGAAAAAAAGAAATTAAAAAAATGAAACTTGAGAAAAAAAAAGGTATTGTTTTTATTTCTGAAATGTAGAGATTTTTGTTTTTAATTCTTCTAATCCAGCATTGGTTTTTGCAGATACAAATATGGGGTGGAGGTGTTTGTAGGTGTTCTTAAGTTTTTTCAATTGTATGTCTGTGCATTTATCAATTTGATTAAATATATACCACCTTGGTTGGATCGCCCCTATACGGGTGAGAACATCATCCGTTACTGCTATTCTGTCAGCAATGTGTGGATCGCTTGCGTCAACTACTTGAAGAAGCACGTCACAGGAGAGAGATTCTTCCAGCGTACTTGAAAAAGCGTCTATCAGCTCAGGAGGCAAATCTCTGATAAATCAAATTGTATCATAGATGAGTATGTCTGGTCGAGATATAAATCATCCTTCAGTATCAATATAGGCTCATTGCGGAAGTCTCAATTTTCCAACGGTAGTACCAAGAGTAGCAAAGAGTTCATCTTTTTCATAAACTCACTTATCAGTCAGAGCATTCATCAGTGTTGATTTACCAGCATTTGTATATCAAACAATACCAACTGTTGTTGCATTCATGCGTTTCCTTCAATTTCTATTCTGCACTCGAACCTTCCTATAATGATCAATTTTCTCTCTTGTTTTTCTCTCCATTTCACGAAGATGCCGACGCATGATCTCAGTATTTGTCTCTCCTATACCCTTGTTCGCCGCTCAGCCACCACCACCCTGCCTATCTAACTCCATACCCATACCAAATATTCGAGGCCCCATATGTTTCAGAGAAGCGAGCTGAATTTG
>CAYUVP010000018.1:4223-12876 GCA_964448195.1 uncultured Candidatus Peribacteria bacterium
AGGGTTTGTAAAACAACAACTCATTGATAGGTTGAAACCAATTTTTGAAGCTCAAGAATACGGTCATCAAGACTGTATCCTTCGAGGAGAGAAATATCTTTTGGTGCTATATCGAGGAGAATTGTACGCATGATTGTATCATAGAGGATAATACAGAAATTCCAATATTTGCATTGCAGGAACAAGAATGGTACTGTATTATTACTATGAACACTACAGCACCAAAACATACTAGCAACTATACCTTCACCACCTGTAAGAGATGTTGATATATAGTAAATATTGAGGAAGAAACTTGCAAAGAGTGTCAGAAACAACAAGAAGGAAGCATTAATCTCTTTATAAAAAAATAGTAATTGTGAAGAAAAAACAAACAATAAAAACTCCGATCATCCTCGCGATCCTCTGCGCAATAGGAGTTAATACTGTTCTTTTTACGAATACTGGACATAGACTCCAGAGTGCTATTGTTGAGAGTGACACTTCGAGTCACGCTGAGGCTCACCTAGTCGCTGGTGAGAAAAACCTAGCGTTCAAAATCAATGTCACCGCTACAAATGTCACAAGCATAGAGGGAACTATAAGTTATGACGATGAGTCAATTATTCTCGGTAAAGCAACTTCTCCTTCGGGTATTGTAAGCTCTTTAGATGAAGATTACACCAAAAAAATAACTATAAAATTCCCAACTCCTACAACAATTCACAAAGGTGATACGTTGGTAAGCTGGATAATGACCCCCGTGCTCCCCGAAACACACATAATCAATCTCATAAATGCAGATATACACATGACCGATGGCGGAGATCGCCCCCTTACGACAGAAGGAACGGGAGAATTTTAGTCAGTCAAATCGAGAATTATCTCTGGTTTCAGAAATTTAGCAGGACAATCAATCACATCAACTGAATCATTGAGAAAGTTCGTAAGAGCTTCTTTTTTCTGATCTCAAAGAGCAAAAAGACAAACTTGTTTGAGGTTTTGAAGTGATTTCGGCGAAAGAGAAATTCTCTCCGGAGGATCTTTTGGTGCATTTTTGATAGAAATAAATCCGATTTCTTCTGATTGGAGTGCTATATGATGAGGGAAAAGTGAGGCAGTATGCCCATCAGGACCTATTCAAAAAAATGCAATATCCATATTGCCAAGCCTCAAACTATATTCAATACCGTCACTTTCCATAGCAGGGCGAACAAAATTCTCTTCTGGGAGTGAATATTTTTGGAAAAGTGGTCCAAGGAAAACTTCCCAAATATGTTCATCGTTTCTCTCTTTTAGAGAGCAATTTACACGCTCATCTGTAACACACCAATGAATGCGAGCAGCATAAATCTCAAGTTTCGATTTTTTATTTTCAAGTAAATGACGATACCAATGGTCGTATGAAGTACCTCCTGCAAGTCCAACTATGACAGTTTTTTGATTTTGAAGAAGGTTTTCAAGAGTGGAGAAAAACCATGTAGAAATATCATCAAATGATTGGGTAATTTTCATACTCTCCATATTCTTGCTTTTGGAGGTAAAATCAAGAAAATAATTATATGCAAAGCTCAGCCAAAACAGCCGATAATTACATCGCAGAACTTCCACCTGAACGCAAAGAAATTATATCAAAGTTAAGAAATATTATAAGAGAACATCTCCCAGACGGATTCGAAGAGACAATGCAATATGGCATGATCACCTATGTTGTACCACATTCTCTCTATCCGGCTGGATATCACTGCAAACCAAAAGATGCACTACCTTTTATCAGTCTCGCTAGTCAGAAGAACCATATCGCCCTCTATCATATGGGTATGTATGGCAGCTCTACACTCCTAAATTGGTATCTGGATGAATATTCCAAAATCTGAAAGAAAAAAATTGATATGGGAAAATCCTGTACTCGATGGAAAAAACCAGAGGATATCCCATACGATCTCATAGGAGAATTGGTAGAGAAAATGACGGTACAAGAATGGATAGATCAATATGAGAAATTATTCAAAAAATAGTTATGGAAGTCTCTCTCTATTCTTCTATCTGTAGTTTTCCTTTTATTTTTGCGAGACATTGTTGGCTCGTAATAGAAGAAGATAAAATGACTGAAAGATATGAAATTTTTCACTTTAAAAACCACAATAGAAATTTCGGATACATGAGCATAAATCGCTTTGCTCCAGATTCATGAATAGAGCGAATACACGGATGGAATTATGGTAACTGGAAGTGAAAATTTTTAGGTAAATTCACAAAAACAACTGCAAAAAAAATCGCTAAAATAACAAGAGATTCTTTTTATAACTACAAAAATAAACACAGTTATCGGATCTTCCCGGGACCAAATAGTAACACATACATACAATGGATCCTCGATCAGGTTCCAGAGTGTGATCTAAAACTACCATGGAACGCTTTTGGGAAAAAATTTCCTCACTAGACTTTCTGACTTCCCTGTTTATATATCTGTAAGATGGGGCAATTATCAGTGCAATGAAGGAGCTGATCAACTACTTGCCATGCAGCACGGACACTATCCCATCGGACAAAATACGATGCATCTCGGATGATTCCTTTTTCAAGGAGTGTCTCATAGGCATTATTTTTATTTGATGGATTTTCTGCAAATATCTTCTCTGTGCCATCACGAAAGACAAATCGTACAGAGCTTTCTTTCTTCTCCAGTGCTTTACCAGTCTCTAGTACAACACAAGTATCCATCCAATGGGGGTTATCAATAGTCAGTTTTGTACGAACATACGTCTCAGTACGAGAATCAGGGTCAACTCATGGAGTTTGTCTATAACCATCGTATTGTCCGAGAACGATATCATGTCGTGGATCGAGGAGAAGTGGAGCTACAGAGCTAATTGCCTGAAAGATTCTATCTCGGATATCATCAGGCGCTTCTGTGTGCGGTGTTTGCATTGTTGCAAAAGCAAGCAGTTGAAGAAGATGATTCTGGAGAAAATCTCTCGTTGCGCCACTCTTATCATAATATGGACCACGATCTTCGATGGTAATATCTTCTCGTGCAGTTATGTATATATCACTAACTCTCTGACTATACCAATTTTCACCTTGTTCAAGACGATACGTCATCATCTCGCGGACAAATTTTTTACCTAGATAATGATCAACACGGTATATCTGGTCTTCTCGAAAGAGGTGTTGGAGATCGAGATTGAGAGCAATAGCAGTTTTGAGATCATGTCCAAAAGGCTTCTCTATAATAATACAAGCATTGGGTGCGTTGAGATTAACAGAAGCTAAACCTCGAGCTACTGTGACGAAATACTCTGGACTCAGACAGAGGTGGTAGGTAATTTCCCCTTCGAGTCAGCCAATATTGGCAAGCTCATTTTTGAGGGGTAAATAATCACCAGCCTCTATATCCAGACGAACATATGAGATAACCTCTGTACTATTGAGGAGATCAGGGTATGGGGCGAGAAAATTGCGAAAATCATCACGAGTCCAATCACGACGCCCCACGCAAATGAGATTATCATAGACTCATTTTTGAAGTAATGAACCAAGAGCCGGAAGTACATAACGGGTAGCGAGGTCACCAGTAGAACCAAAGAGGACAAAAGTTTTCATGACGTTATTATATGAGTTTTTTGCGTAAATAAACTCTGTAACTATACTCTCAATCAATGCAAATATTTTTCTGATCCCTCTCCATCCTCATCACGCTCTATACAGGATATAGGTACATACCCGAAGTCTTGCAATGAAAGATAAAGCCTCACGCCTTTTCCTGGCTCCCCTGGATGATACTCGTATGAGTTGCTTTTATCATACAGATTCAAAATCATGAAAATATTTGGTGATTTGGAGCACTCGCAGCCAGCACTCTTGTGTGCGCTATTATTTTTATACTTTCTCTGAAGTATTGAGAAAAACATATAACTCGTTGAGATACAGTTTCGCTCATAGCTTGTCTGGTACTCATTACCCTATGGCTCTGGATAAAAAATGATATTCTTGCACTTATACTCATTTGTCTGATAGACACTTTCGCATTTTTCCCTACATGGCGAAAAGCCTGGAAAAAGCCAAGAGAAGAAAGTATTGGCATGTATGCGCTGAGCAGTCTCAAAAGTTTTTTCTCGCTTTTTTGACTCCGAAACCCTATATTTGTCAATTGGCTTTATCCAGTATTTCTCATAATCATCAATCTGGCTTTTTCTCTGTATTTACTTTGGAGAAGAAAAATAATCAAAAAATAATATGTCTTGGATTTCAGATTTTACATCAAAAAATAAACCCATTGTCGCACTAGCTCCGATGGATGGATATTGTGACAGTGCCTTTCGAGCAATATGTCGCACAGTCGCTCCAGATATTGTCGTTTTCTCAGAATTTTATAGTGCTGATGGACTCCACCACAATCCCCTTCTGGCAGAGCGTGTCCTCACCCATGATCCTATTGAGCATCCTCTCGTATTTCAGATATTTGGAAATACGCCTGAAATATTTCTCTCCGCTGGGAAAATCATCGAATCCTATGGGGCACAATGAGTCGATATAAATATGGGCTGTCCAGCAAAAAAAGTAGTCAAATGTGGCTATGGTTCAGGGCTGATGATTGACCGTGACCGTGCGATGAAGATCGTGAATATTCTCGCAGAGAATTTAACTATTCCTGTAACCGTCAAGACACGACTTGGTTGGAATGGAGCAGAAGAGCTCGTAGAGTTTGGAAAATGTCTCGAACAAGCCGGTGCTAGCCTCATCACTGTCCACGGGCGAACCTACAAACAAGAATACACTGGAAGTGCCGACTGGACACCAATTCAAGAGCTTCAAAAAAATGTAAATATACCTGTTATCGGAAATGGTGATTGTAAAAATTATGATGATGGAGTAAAAAAAATGTGAAATCTCTGAGGTTTTATGATTGCTCGATGCAGCCTGGGAAATCCATGGTGTTTCCTTCCCGGAAATCATGAACCAACTTGGGATGAGAGAATTTCAGTTATGTCAGAACATATGACACGTATGGTTTCATCAAAATGAGAAAATCGTGCTTGTCTTGAGATACGAAAACATTTCACACATTATCTTCACGGTTTTGAGGGCGTACGGGAATACAGAAGACGTCTCGCGATGACAACGAGTATCGCAGAAACAGAATCAATTTTGAAAGAATTAAGAGAATACGACGTATCACGTATTGTAGCTTCTGAATAAAAAATATACTATCAATATAAATCATAAAATTATATCTATTAATTCTCCCCTATGTTTGATGCAGCACATTTTCACGTCATGATTGTACATCTGCCTATAATAGGGACTGTACTCGCTATGATTCCTCTTTTCTGGTGAATTTATAAAAAAGATGAATCTATAAAGTGGATAAGCCTCGTAATCCTCCTCGTATCACTCATAGGGATACCTCTCGCCACAAGTATAGTGGAGAGAGTACTCAACATGCATTTTATGACGGATCTCTATCTCCTCGGCTCGATGAAATCGGCATGCAAATACTCTCAATCCATGCAGATACAGCAGAATATGCAGAGGCTTTTTGATTTTTGATTGCCCTCATGATATTTCTCCAACTTTTTCTCTGGAAAAGAGACTATTCTTGGAAAAATCGCCTCTTATGGATCACTCTCGTAAGTAACGTACTTCTCATAATCGGGCTTAGCTACGTAGGCTATCTCAGTGGTCAAATACGACACGCAGAATTCAGAGATACGCCAGCAGCAACACAGACAGCGCATTAATGTTTTCCTAGAAAATAGAAATTTAAAGAAAAGAGATGAACTCTTAGCTGCGTAATTTCTCTTGCTTTTTAGATACTCCATCTATACTAACAGAAATTATGGACCCCTGACTCTGACTTATCGTCGTCCTCATCATCGTTGCCTGCAATGCTTTTTTTGTAGCTGCAGAATTTGCACTCGTCAAAGTCCGGATGTCTCAACTCGATGTAGAGATAAAAAATGGTCGTCGAGGTGCAAAACTCGTACGCCATATACTCGAACATCTCAATCGTTACCTCTCAGGTATACAGCTTGGTATAACCCTCACGAGCCTCCTCTTAGGTTGGGTTGGTGAGCCTGCTATCGCTCATGGTCTCGAAAATTTTCTTCTCAATCATGACACAAAAATACCAGATGCATTGCTCCATACTATTAGTTTTAGCATAGCTCTCTTTTCCATATCTCTTCTCCATATAGTTCTCGGGGAACAAATACCAAAACTCGTTGCCATACACCATCCTATGGCGACTTCTTATTTCATAGCACGACCTCTGAGAATTTTTCAGCTTATTGGATATCCTTTTATCTGGATTTTTGATGGCCTGACAAAGTGAATCATGCGCATTTTCAAGATAGAAGGATCAAATCAACATGACCTTCACAGTGAAGAAGAAATTAAACTCCTCCTGACAGAATCAGAAGAAGGCGGAATTATCGGAGAATCCAGTAATGAGCTCATACAAAACGTATTTGAATTTGATGACCGAACTGTTCGACAGATTTACGTTCCCCGTAGCCGTATCTATGCTCTCGACATTGATGAAGAATTTGAGAAGCATTTTGAGGCTATTATCGTCGAAGGATATTCACGTATCCCTGTCTATAGAGGTTCTATCGATGAAATAGTGGGAATCGTGTATCTGAAAGATTTCTTACCAGCATTTCGCACCAACACAAAGATTGACCTCCATCGCCTCGCTCGTCCAGCACACTTCGTGCCACAAAACCAAAAAATTGAACAGCTCTTGAAGGACTTTCAACGCCTCCATATCCAGATGGCTATAGTAACGAATGAGCATGGTGAAACGGCTGGTATAGTTACCCTCGAGGATATCATGGAAGAGCTCGTCGGAGAAATACAAGATGAACATGATACTGAGGAGGTCATAGTAACTGAGAGAAGACCTGGAACCTACATCGTCAATACAGAATGAACTATCACAGATGCCAATGACTTTCTCCCTATTCCCCTCCCTGAAAGTCCAGAATATGATACAGTCTCTGGTTTTATCAATACCATATTTGGTCGCATACCAAATGCTGGTGAAACAATGGACTATGGAGGATACGAAATCACAGTTCTACGTCGGGGGAAGAAAACAGTCGAACTCATCAAAATGCAGGTACAGAAATAATGCCCTTCGTCCTCCACAGAATCGGTCTCCGTCCAAATATTTGCATTATCCAAAAACATAGTGTAGAGTAATAAAGTAATTTACTTTTTATTACTTTTTATGAGCTCAGAAAAACCAAAAATCTTATCATCTCAAGAGAGATCAAAAGAGGAAGAAAAAAAGAAAGCAATCGACGATATACGTTGAGAAAAGAAAACAATAATTGATATAAATAAGCTTGATGATAGTAAAAAGAGAGAGCTCTCCGAGAAATGGATGGCTCGAGCATGAATTACAAAAGAATGAGCAATAAAAGACATACTCGCAAAACTCTGAAACCCTGCCGATGATAAGGCTTTTGTAGAGGCAGTGGTAAAAATTCAAGCAAAATTTAAACTGAAGCAAGATGGCGTTCTCTGATGGGCAACACTAGAGCATATAGAAAAAGAATTAGAGGGAGAAAAGACTGAGTATTATGAAGATAATTATGAAGAAACGGCATTAGAAAGAGGCGAATACAGAGCGAGAAAAGAACAACAAAAAACGGAGGAAGAAGATACTGCTAACGACGAAGATGATGACAGCACTACGGAGGAAGAAGGTACTCCTGCCGATACTAAAGAGGGAGATAAGCCAAGTGTTAAAAAAGAAAAGACAGATGAAGAAAAAAATGCACACCTCGAGAAACTAGAGGCTAAAATAGCACAAGGGCAAACAGAATGATTAACTGATATGGGTGGGAAAACTCTCACGATCGATGAATCAAGTGGCGAAAAACTACTTATTTGAACAGGTGATCACGCGGGCGAGATTTACAATCTGAAAAATGGTGCCTATGAAAAATCAGACGAAAGAACAAAGCGCATCGCAGCTGAAGAAAAATCAGATAAAGATAAGGTATCAAACCTAGCAGATAAAGAAACATACACTGATCAAAAAGGCTACAGCTACACAGCAAATATCGATGCCACCACTCAAGCAAAAACAATCACTCGCACAAAGGCATGAGAAGAGGACATGATATCAACAGATAACGGAAATAATTGGGAAAATAAAAAACAACACGATGAAACAGCCGATTACAAAAAGAAACTCCTCACAGAAGGGACAGATGAATACAAAGACAAACTCAATAGCATTGCAAGAAATTGAGGGGCGTGAGATGACATCGCTCAACTCGAGGGTCTTCCGTGAAATATACGAACTGAAAATGGCACTATTATAAGGGATGGCGATCAACCGGGAGAGATTCAAAGATGGAATCCAGACAAGACAACTGGTAGTGGTTGGGAGGTATATACGGGTATAGTGGCATGACGCCAGTTAGAGAATGGCGATTTCTATACTGGAAATATCAAAGCAGGAAAACCTGAATGAATAGGTGGTACACTCAAAAATAAAAATGGTGACGTATATAATTGTGACTTCATTGATGGCAAGCCAAGTGGAAAATGAAAAGTGACAATAAATAATGGGCCTACGCTAGAAAACGTTACTTTCACAAAAGAGGGTGAATTGGATCGCACAAAACCAATAGACCTCACTCAATGAGATATA
>CAYUVP010000018.1:12886-13456 GCA_964448195.1 uncultured Candidatus Peribacteria bacterium
AGATAATAGTTTTTAGTGAGGTTATAAAAGAATCATTGCAATCTATTTAACTTTAATATTCTCAATTACAGCCATAAAAAACTCTTTTGACCAAAGTTCAATTTCTCTAATATCTTTTATGATATTTTCAATGATAAATGGGAATTAAATGGCCCAAATTGTACTAAAACAGAGAAAGGGATGCTCTATAATGGAGAATTTATAAATGGTGTCTTTAAAGCTGGAACAATAGAAGAAAGAACTGCGAGCGGATTTAAAAAAATCACACGATCCCTGGAGGCGTGAACCTATACTGAAAATAAATTAAATGGATATGGTTTTCAAACTTGGGAGAAAGATGGTGATACATGGACATTTGACGGCCAGTTCAGTGGCGGAGATTTTACTCAAGGAAAAGCTCAGAATGGCGATAAAACATATATCGGAAAATTTGATGGACCACTTATGATAGACACAAATGGGCGGATTGAGTTTGGAGATAAAAGTGTCTACACTGGTAGTGTCACAAGTAGCAAAAGAAACTGAATTGGAGAACTCCAAATCGGGAATATTACCTATAGTGGAGATTGG
>CAYUVP010000019.1:0-11362 GCA_964448195.1 uncultured Candidatus Peribacteria bacterium
TTGGGAGATGCTCGAGATAAAATTATGTGTGTTGTTGAGTGAACAGATACACTGTGGAAAAGACGCGGGCAAGAAGGACCGATATTTGAAACTGTTGAATCAGGTGAAACTGATGAGCAAGCAGCTTACAGGGCTTTAGCAGAAGAATTGGATTTAAATGATTCATCAGTAGTCGAAGTTATGGAAAATAAATGAGCCTTGTCTTTGGTTATAAATCCTGAAAAAGAGAATATTATTTTTAGAGCAAGAGTATTTTTAGTTCAGTTACGCTCAGAGACACAAATTAATACGATTATTGAAGGAGGGGATAGAGAAATAATAGGGAGAGAATGGAAAGGAGTTAATTCTCTCAATTGAAATTCTCGTCCGGGTTCTAATTTGGCGATTCAAATGGTTGTTTGATCCTATGACAGGCCTAATCCTTTTCCTTTTGTTACTGTAGTAAATGGTGTCCAAACCTCAGAGAGCTAGCCAATTATGATCATTATTAAGCTCTGATGATCTGTCTTTGCTCCAAAAGATTCCACCTTCTTTGACGAGACTTATTTGCAGAGTTTTTACGAGCTTTTAAAGAGCTTTAAAGAGGATATTTTTTTTATACATTGAGCTGGTAATGTTGGGCATTCTTTTGTTAGGCAATACTGACTTAATCAGGAAAGTTATACTCTCTGGAAAAACAATGTACGGAATAATCTCTGGCATCCATTTTCAGAAATTTTCCCGGATTTTCAGAGGATTGAGATTGAGGATTTATTAACGGAAAAAATAGATACGGATAAACTTCGAGGAAATTATATTGTTTGATGAGATATCTCGAGTGACTTCCATATACTTTCGGGAGATGATGCTTTTTCTTTTATTATGAAGATGACAGGCGAGAGAAATGGCTATATGGTAACAGATATAGAGTGAATAATGGATGAACGGGGTCGATTAATTGAGACTTTGAATATCTGAGATTTAGGTGAAATACAATTTTGGAAAAAGGAATGAGACGTTCAAAATAGCATGTTCACAAAAGTTTCTTCAATCAAAAACTACTTAGAAGATAATGGTTCAACTGTTTGGATAATACACGGTAATAATTTGAGACATATTCAATCTATAATTACTACTGGTAATTGAGTAGGCACGAAAATAGTTCTGTAATTTTTTAGATTTATTTAATGGAGCCACCATCGGGATTTGAACCCGAGACCTCAGCCTTACCATGGCTGCACTCTACCAACTGAGCTATGATGGCGTCGGGCTGATTATAGTGTCCTCATGCGAATTGCAAAATTTTTTGCGTCTCGGAGTTTTTTTATACAATGCAGCTCATATGAAATTGTTTGTATTTGATACAGAGACGACAGGATTTGTCGAGAGAGAGGGGCCTATCGAGGTTCAGCCCTATATCGTCCAATTTTCCGGTATTCTTCTCGAGCTCCAGCCCGATAAAACACTTCTGGAGATAGATAGAATTGATGCTTTTGTAAAACCGCCTATTTCTATACCATTTGGCGCAAGTCAGGTGCACGGTATTTATGATAAGGATGTTGCTGATAAGGCCATTATTGCTGATCAGATTGATACATTTTTGAACTATCTCAATCGCGCAGACATGGTTGTAGGTCATAACATTGAATACGATGAGTCGGTTATCAATTACGAGCTACAGAGATTAGGGCGCAGAGGGGATTACAATCCTCAGAAAACTCTCTGTACCATGAAATCTACAGTTGATTTTTGTGCCTTGCCGGGGAGATGAATAGGATTTAAATTTCCAAAGCTCAATGAAATCTATAAAAAACTTTTTGGGGAATATTTTGAGTGAGCACATAGTGCCATGTATGATGTAGAAGCCACAGTGAGAGTCCTGCAGAAGCTCCTCCAATTGGATGTTATAAAAATCGAAGAGAATACCCTGATAAGACTCTTCTAGTAGGTGTGCCCGGAAAATAGCAGGAGTCAACAAACTTATGTTGCGATTTGACAAAAAACAGTAGACTCAACGGCGTATTTATCATCTTTCTCACGTTTATGCAATTTATCGCTTCTCGCAAAAAGTTTTATCTTTTCTCAGGCATTACAACGCTCTTGTCTTTTTTGGTGTTTTTCACCATCTCTCCTAATCTCGGTATCGATATGACAGGTGGGATGCAGATAGGGTATAGCGTTTCTACTCCTGTTACATCTACTCAAATAAATACTCTCAAAGAAGATATTCTTAAAAGTTATACATTCTCAGGTAAATCTATTATTTCTGATATCGTGATATACAGTACAGATAATTCCTCTATCCGTGCTGATATAGGACTCAAGACTGAATCAGATACAAAAATAGCAACAGCTCAATCAAATGACCTTAGAGCCCGTATGCCAGAATTCTTTAAGAAGAATAATATTGATGTAACAGAAATTTCTTTTGCTTCTGTTGGTAAGTCTTTTTGAGATTTTGTTCTTAATAGAGCCTATATTAATCTCATGATGTGTATTTTTGCTATTGCTCTTTATCTCATGTTTGCATTTAGGAAATCTATCCAGGGGACTTCGAGCTTCACTTTTGGTGCCATCACTCTTATTACTCTTTTTCATGACGTGATTGTTGCAGCAGGTATCTATATGGCTCTTGGTTTGATTTTTCCAGGCCTCAAGGTAGATACTTTTTTTGTCACTGCTATTTTGACTATATTGGGTTACAGTATAAATGATACTATAGTTATCCTTGATCGTATACGATCAAATTATAGAGAAAAGAAATCAAGTGATAAGCGATCAGAAAAACAGATTTTCGAAGATTCTATTCAAGTTAGTTTGAGACGATCTATCTATACATCTATGATGCTCTTTATTGTTTTGGTTGCTATGCTTTTTTTCTGACCTGAGGCTCTCAGAGGCTTTGTGACTTTTATGCTTCTTGGTACATTGGTGGGTACATATTCCTCTATCTGTATTGCCGCACCACTTCTCTACGATATAAATTCTATCAAAAAATAATATAGTCATGGATAAACGTTTTAAAAAAGAAGATAACTTGTCCCGTCTTCGTAATAAGAAGACAGATTCTTCTCTTTCTGACAAATCTTTTCATACTAAAAAACTTAAAGATATTGCTTCATTACCACTGGAGCATATTTCACAAACTTATACAAAAATTCAATCTCGCAATGTTTTGAGGAATACTCTTCTTTTAAGTTTGTCTCTTTTTGTACTTTTATTTTGTGCATGATGGGCTATACCGAGGGTTTTTTCTCTGCATATAGACATGAGTGCTATTCTGAAAAATTTTATACCAGGTTCAATTTCTAGCATTGTTCCCACAGATACAAATAAGACCGAGGATGCAGATATCCTCATACTCGGTAGAGGTGGCAATGAAAACGATGCTCCGGATCTTACTGATTCCATTATTTATTGACACTATAATGCATCTGATCCTGCGAGTTTCACGACACTTTCCATACCTCGAGATCTCTATGTCAAATCCAGGATTCTCGGTCGTGTAAAAATAAATGAAGTGTATTCAGGCGTTAAAAATTCTGTTGGCGAGGATGATGCTTTCGATCACATTCTTGAAACTGTTTCAAGTATTACAGGCCGTCAGATAAAATACTATGCCATGATAGATTTTTCTTGATTTCGAAAACTCATAGATCAGGTGGGAGGTATTGATATAGATGTTCCAGAACGCCTGTATGACAATGAATATCCAACCAAAAATTGGGGTTATACTACTGTAGATATACCAGCAGGATTACAGCATTTTGATGGGGATAAAGCTCTTAAGTACTCTCGGAGCCGACATACTACAAGTGATTTTGATCGTTCGAGAAGACAACAGCTCGTGATCACTGCTCTTCGCGAAAAGATGCTCACACTTGATGTCCTCACTTCTCCAAAAAAAATTGAATGAATCTTTGATATCATAAAAACTTCTGTAAAAACAAATATTCCCCTTTCTCAGATGTTTTGAATGGCAAAGGATTTTTCAAAAATACAAAAAGACAATATTGTGGGCCATGCTCTGGATAATACCTGTTACGATGTGCTTCGGTTATGTCATCCTGGAGGACTTCTCTATACGCCAGATCGTGAATTATTTTGATGAGCGTCTGTCGTGATACCAAAAAATGCCACAGCAGGTAATTTATCTCAATATGAACAAATTAGGCTTTTTGTTCAAGTTTTTACAACCTATCCAACTCTTTTGAGGGAACTCCCTGTTACTGTTGTTAATGCTTCAGGTCGGACCAATCTCGCTCTCTCTATCGCTCTCAAGCTTCGTTCAATAGGTTTTCCTGTGAATGATTCACAGATACGTAATCAGAAAGAAAAATCAGAAAAAACTTTTATTCGCTATAACTCAAATATAATACAGTCTGACAACGTCCTCATTACGGCACTTGTCTCTGTTTTTGGTTTTGAAGTGAGAGAGGCAAATATAGATGAACGATTAGCTATGACCAGTCCATATGAGATTGTCCTCTGATTAGATACAAAACTTTATTTTAAATAAATATGGATTCTCGTCGCCAACACATTCGCAGGAGACTTTTTACTGGTACATCAAGGTGGTATCAAATTCGAAATGCAGCTCGCAACCCACACATACAAAAATGGACAGGGATTTTATTGGGTGCAGTAGTAGTTATTTTCTATTTTGCATTTCTCTATGGGATGCCGTCTATCCGTAATATTCAGACTTCATTCAAGGAAAGTAGTATTATCTATGATCGTGAAGGGAATCAACTTTACACTATTTATGGTGGTGATGAGAATAGACAGTATGCTTATTACAAGGATATATCTCCAAACATGATTCATGCAATTGTTGCTATGGAAGATCAGAGATTTTTTAGTAATTTCTGATTTGATGTATTTGGTATAATTCGTTCTGCCCTTACCTGTAGTGTTGGTGGTACTTGTTGAGGTTGATCATCCCTGAGTCAACAATTGATAAAAAATACACTTCTTTCTAATGAACGAACTTTTAAGCGAAAAGTGAGAGAAATAATTCTCGCTTTTGAACTCAATATCCGTTTTTCAAAAGAGACAATCTTAGAACTTTATCTAAATAAAATTTCATTTTGATCAAATTCATATGGAGTAGAACAAGCCTCAAGACGATTCTTCTGAAAATCAGCGAAAAATATCGATATCCTTGAATCCTCTATACTTGCCTCTTTACCGAAATCGCCGACAGCTTATAACCCCTATGCTCACAGAGATAGGCTTATGTGATATATTTACTACAATGATTCAAAAGATAAAAATGAATGAATAGTAAAAATCGATAGAGTGAGTGATTTAACTACTTTTACTACATTTCAGAATGCTTTCAATAAAATTACTTTTACGACGCAGAGATGATTTTCACATATTTGTGGTTTAAGTGATTTTCAAGGCAAAAAACCTTTTGATAAGAAAGTTGGTGAAGATTGTCTCACAGTCCCAAAAAAAGATATAATGGAGTTCCTAAATAGTCTTCAGCTCAATGTGACATTAAAGCAATCTGAGTTGAGTTCGCCAGTGCTTCTCGAATACCAATCTTGAAGAAAAGATAGGGTGTTGATGAGGATGTATGAAGATGATTATATCAGTGATGCTGAATACAGAGATGCTTTGCAAAAATGAATCTGATTTGTATTTGAAGATCCGAAAGAATCTATCAAATATCCTCATTTTGTATTTTATGTGAGAGATTATCTTGTAAATCTTTACTGAGAAGATTTCTTTCAACGTGGTTGATGGAAGATTTATACTACCCTTGACCCAAAACTACAAGACAAGGCTCAAGAAATTATTGATTCTTATGCAAAAAATACATTTAAAAGTTATGGTATTAATAATGGCTCTCTCGTTACTCTTGATACTCAAAATCGAGATGTAGTTGCGATGGTGGGTTCACAAGACTATTACAATAAAGAGATTGATTGAGAAGTGAATATTATGACATCACTTAAACAGCCATGATCTAGCATGAAACCATTCATCTATGCTCGGGCATTTGAGAAAAATAAATTCAGTACTGATACTCCTATATTTGATGTTGAGACAGATTTTGGTAACTATAAACCCAAAAATTTTGATGGAGAATTTCTCTGACCTATGACACTCCGTACTGCACTCGATGCCTCTAGAAATATTCCGGCAATTAAAATGTTTTTTATGGCGACTCGTTGAGTAGCCGACACAAGTGCAAAACAAGAATATGATCTTGTTGAGTATCTGCGGAATTTCTGACTTTTGACTATTGAGCATCGTGAAGCTAATAATCTATATGGTCCTCCTATTGCTCTTGGTTCCGCAGAAGTCCGTGGTATTGATTTTGCAGCCGCTTATTCAGCAATAGCAAATAACGGTCAGCATATTCCACCAAATCCTATACTAAGGATATTTGATCCTCAGGGCAATGATATAAAACTCGATCCACCAACACCAAAGCAGACACTTTTGCCTGCTGCTGCATATATGATTACTAACATCCTCTCTGACAATGCTGCTCGACCAGAAGGGTGGAATCGATTTTTAGCTCTGACTGACCGTCGAGCTGCTGTAAAGACGGGCACTTCTAGTAAAAAAGTATGACAGAATACTCTGCCAAGAGATCTCTGGACAATAGGTTTTACTCCTCAATATACAACAGCTGTTTGGACTGGTAATACTGATGGGAAAACTGCTAGCGCCCGAGCAAGCGGCATGGAATCAAGTGCTCTTATTTGGAAAAACTTCATGGAGTTTGCCCATATTAATCTGCCAAAGAAAGATTTTGTGCGCCCGAATGATGTCGAAGGTAGTGGGAATTTTATCTATATTAGCGGTAAAAAACCAGAAGTGCTTGCAAGTTTTAATCCTGAGAAAGTTCAAATTGATACACTTTGTAACGGTAAAGTTGACGTGAAAACTCCAAGTGAAGCGATAAAAGATGCAGTCATACTTGATGCAGCATTCCCTATTGAGGATACTTATCCAGTGTGGAAGGAATCTGTGAATGCTTGGATAGGAAGTGATAAGTGACGATCTTATCTCATTAAAAAACTCGGTGTCACAGAAGATATTTTGACCATCGTATCAAAACCAGAAAATGTATGTGAGAGACCAGATGAAGCTGTTGCACAATTCACATCATCGCTTACTGACGGCATGGAAATTTTTTCAGGTTTATATCCTCTTGAAATCACTTTTAACTCTGATTATGCTATGAAAGAAGCTCAGATTCTTATTAATAATGTTTTCTATAGGTCTATCAGTCTCGGTGAAAGAAAGACGGGTTCCGTAAAAGCTGAATTCTGAATGAGCAAAGCAGACGGCACTGAACAGACTATTACTATCCGACTTGTTGATGCTTTCTGATATAATACTTCTCGAAATTATAGGGTAAAAATACTCGATAAGGATGATAAAAATCCAGTCATAAAAACTAATAATCCTTCTGTTATAACTATCAAGAAAAATCAACAAGTGTCTTTTAGTGGTTCTATTAATGATGACAGTGATGTTTCTAAGATTCAGGTTTTTGTTGATGATCTTCTCTACGGCAGTTTTCAGGGTGTGAAAAAATATAGTTTTATACTTAAGTCTCCTGCCGACCTTGCTCTCGGGAAACATATTGTGACTATTCAGGTTTTTGATTTTCAGAAAAATCTTCAAACATTAGTCCATACAGTTACTGTTGAATAAGGATTTATTCGAAAAATTTCTTGTCAAGTTTGCTCTCAACAAACTCTCGCTTCTTTGCAAATTTTTCTCTAACGAGTGTTTGTATCTTTTCTGGATTTTGAAATCCACTTCTTGTATTTGTTGTGGCAGGATTGACGAGCCTTCACTGGGTAACTTCTTTTTTATTATTGTGAGTTGTTTTGAGGGTAAAAGTATAGAGGGGTTGTTCGCTGATATCTGAAGGGCTTGTATCATTGCTCATGTTAGGCGCTAATAATTTGGCATCACTCCATCATAAATGAAATAAGGCTATATTGCCAACGTTTCCAAGTATCGCATCCATGAGAGCAGGATTAACTTGATTTATATATTGATGTGCGATCACTAGATTGAGTCCATATTTTCGTGCTTCTGAAAAAATATCAGCAAAACTCTCAGTCGCAAAATTTTGAAATTCATCCACATATAACGAATACTGTTCGCGAGATTCGGGTGTTATATTGGCTCTGCTCATGACGTCGAGTTGAAATTTGCTTACAAGCATAGAACCAAGCATCTCACTGACATCCTCGCCAATTTTCCCTTTTGAAAGATTGGCAAGAAATATTTTTTTATTATCCATAATCCATCGCGGTGAAAAACCAGACAATGGTTGACTAATTATATTCCGTATAAGAGGAACTGAGAGAAATTGACCAACTTTATTCAAAATAGGACTCACTACTTCGGCTTGTTTTGAGGTGCTTAAGTTTCCAAACTCGTCTCACCAAAATTTCTTTAAGAATGGATTCTTTAGCTTACTTAGATAGTTGTTCCGAAAATTCTCATCAGAGAGGAGCATGGCAAGATCGAGTAAAGTACTTCACTCGTGTTCTAAGAGTGTCAGGGTGGCATTTCGAAGAACGTATTCCAATCTCGGCCCCCAACTATAACCAAATATCTTCTTGAAGACTCCAACAATTGAACTTGCTATGAGGGAAGGGAATTGGTGATGAGTGTTTTCAAGGATGTTAAATCCTATTGGATATTCAGTGTCAGTGAGGTCAAAAAGTACAACATCATTGCTTCGTGATTTTGGTATCTGTTTCAAGATTCTATCGTACAAATCACCATGGGGGTCAATCAGTCATACGCCACGCCCCGCATCTATATCTTGGAGAATCATTTTTTCTAACATCGTAGTTTTACCACTCCCAGTCATACCTATTATAAGCATATGTCTTTTAAGCGCTGATTTTTCTATCGATATCACTTCCTGAGATGAAATGTCCATTCATAAGATTATTTCTCACTCATTTGTCTTTTTATTATCTACCATATCTCATACGGTCTCTTTTTTTCATTGATGGAGATTCTCTGTCTCGTTTAGTTCGGGGAGTGTATGAAGAATCTTATCTGGTGGAGATACCAGAACCTTTGTATCTATTTCCTCTTTGTCTGGACCAACATGAGTAGGCTGAATATGTATAAGGATATCTTCATTAGTATCGTTATTACTACTTTTAGGAAAAAAATTATCCTCTTGTATGCCCCAATCATTCATAGTTGGTATAGAGTCTATATTTTTTTCTTCATTTTCCTTCTGCGTCAAAGCTCCCTCTATATCTTTGTCCGTAAAAAGAAGTGTAAAAAACCGCAGGATGTTGTTTATTTTATTTTTCACAATTTATAATAGATATTATATAGATAATACATATATGTCAATACTATAGAAATTTAATGATCTTCTGGACATCGTAAACAAAAACCTCTACATTTTTTGTAGAGGTTTTTGTAAAATAGAGTATAAAACTATTGAGATATAGTATCCCCAGAGAGTATGTTGAATATGAGGTTAGTGATCGTCCAAGCAAAGAAAATAACGACGATACCTATAACTGCATTAATAATAATTTTTTTACCTGCTTCCTTTCCTTCATCTTCACTACCAGATGTGAGGATTTGCCAACCACCCCATAGAGCCATTACTACCATTACAAGTCAGAGAAGCGTGAGTAACCCTTTTATGAAAGTCTGAATAGTTGCAATAGGATCACCAGTATTTGGGCCCTTGAGTCCATCATCTACTCGATCAAGTCCTGGTTCTATTTCAGCGAGTACTGCCCGTGCAGAGAAGAGGCTTCCTACAGAAGCGTAAAAATAATGTTTCACTGTATTCATAAGTGACTATTTAGAGATAAAATACCTCTTCAGTATAGACTATTTACTTATAAGATGCAAATATTTCCTCTCGACAAAAAAAACAAATCTACTCTTATATAAAGTTGATATTAAACCTATCTTCTCGGCTTTCCAGAAAAAAACAAGTAAAATGTGTGAGAGAAAGATTTGTTTTTTGTCTCTGTTTCTCTTGAAATGGAGAGTAGAATACCAGTTGCTAGCAACATCATCAGAAGGGAGGATCCCCCATAACTTACAAATGGCAATGTGAGGCCAGTATTAGGGAAGATGCTAAGATTTACGCTCATATTTATAATCATTTGCCAAAATATCCATATTGTAATACCAAAAGCTGTTAATTTCCCAAATAGTTCTTCACAGAAAGAAGCAATAAGAAATCATCTATATATGATATAGAGGTAGATACTTATAACAATTAGTGCCCCAATAAATCAGATTTCTTCTGTAATAACAGAAAAAATAAAATCTCACTGAGGTTCTGGTAGATATCCGTATTTTTGGACTGAATTGCCAAATCATAATCATAAAGCACCACCACTTCATATAGCGATTAGAGCTTGTTTGTTCTGATGATGCATTGTGTTTTCTTCAATTGCGGTTTTACTCGACTGGAAGAAGGTATTGAGTCTATCATAGATATAGGAGAATTGATTTTTATTTTCTGGGCTACTGTGATGTCATACTGCGTAGAGAAATGAAGCCCCTAAGAGTCAGAGAATTCCTACTACTGCTATAACTCTTATATTTCATCCTGCAACAAAATAGATGCTTATTACTATGGGCAATATGATGAGAAGGGCTCAAAGATCTGGTTGGAATAGTACTAGAAGAAGTGGTATTCCGATAATCCCAGTAAATGGTATAAATCATTGAAAAATATCTCACAAAAGATTTTTATATTTACTGCAGAATGAAGCTATCATAATTATCAGCGTCAGCTTGAGTAACTCTGTTGGTTGAAGAGAAAAAGGTATACCAGGGATATCAAACCAACCACGTGCGCCATTTATTTTAACTCCTATTATGAGTACGAGAATGAGTAAGATAATAGATGATATATACATTACGAGAGACTGTTTTTTCCACCATTTATACGGTATTTTTATCGCTATAACCATAGAAAATAGTCCTAATCCTGCCTGCAGAAGATTGCGAACTATAAAACGCCAATTATTTGGCTCAGGGAGATTTCAGAGCTCTACTAATCTTTTGGTTATTCTGTAGGAGTCATAGACGCTGACAGAGCTTATCATGATAGAACCAAATATAACCAAAGTGAGTACTGACAAAAGGAGGGGGTAATCGATATTTCAACGTTCTTTCATAACTCCACTTTATTCCTCTTTCTTTTTCCGTGAAGCGGATGAGCATTGTTATATTTCTGAAACTGAGTGTTATAGATCTTTTTTATTCGAAAATCCTTCTTGTTGGTACAGGAGCAAACTTGCTTGATTTAATCGAAAGGCTGATGTGTTTCATACGTATTTTTGTTTTATAGCTGACATACATTTGACTATATTTTCATGCCAATTGGTAGGGG
>CAYUVP010000019.1:11372-13273 GCA_964448195.1 uncultured Candidatus Peribacteria bacterium
TGGATACATCACGGGGTGTCCAATGCTCTTCTTGTACATCATCGCGCAGAGATTGGTCATTTTGGATTGCCCCAACCTGAGAGTTGATCAATAGTAGTATACCCACCGAGCCAATTATTATTAACAACAGATGCAATGGCTCTTATACCACTCTGGGGGTCGTTATAATCCCTTCTTGCTCCACTGTCTGTATTGCCGACATTCCCTATATTACCATTTGTTGTTAGATTTTTACCGAGACTACTTTCGGCAAATCATACACACATAACAAATGTTGGATCTATGCTTTCAGGCAAACTCTCTGATATCCATAAGGCTCTGTCTTGAAAAGAAGATGAAGCATAAGTTTCTAGGAATTTTTTTTGTCTTTCTCGTTCATTTTCTCATTCAACGTAAAAGAATTTGATACTTTTTTGAAGCTCCCCTAAGTTGATTTTCTGATTTCATTTTTTTGTATCATCGATATATTTCCAACCATATCGAGACGGTACATTTTCTTTCCCAAGTAGAGAAAGGTCAACTTTTTCTAGCATATCGATTGCCTTTCCTTTCTCATAGATTTCTATATGGATATTATTTTTATTTGAATGTTCTGTATGTTGGTAGGTTGTTCCAATGCTATCCCCAGCACTTATTTTTGAAAACATCGGTTTATTATTTGGTTTTATTCCTATATATACTGATATAAAACCATTAGGATGCTTTACTATAACCATACCAGATGATTCATTAGTAGGATTTTTTTTAATTAAGATATATCCATCTGCTACTGATTGCACTGGTATACCGGGGTCGGCAATAATATCAACTCCTTCATGATGTGCGTTATTTGCATTATAGTAACCCTGATCTCTGAAATGATATCCAAGTCAGTTATTTGGTACTAGGGGCCAGACAAAGTTTTCTAAAACTGTGTTTTCTTTTAAGGCCTCTCTTTCCATGATTATATATTTTTCCATCCACTTACATGCTGCAGATTTTTCTGTTGAACAATTGTAACTCGAAAAACGTTCTTTTAATATGTTTTCATATTCAGAGAATTTTGTCTCAATTTGAGTAGTATTTTCTGTTTTTTGTTGATTGATCTTTGTTTGAATATTTTTCTTCTTTGTTGACAATAGAGCGATTTTACTACTTAGATTTTCTTCTTTTTCTCAGAGATGAGAAAGTATATTCTTTTCTACATCTTCCGCTTGCTTCAATTCTTCATTTTCTTTTGCCAATCTTTCTGATAGATCTTTTTTCGATTTGATTTTTCTTTTGAGATTTTTTTCCAGCACTTCTAGATCTGCTTGTAGGGATTTCTGTCTTGCAAATAAATTCTCGGTGCTGTTCTGTATGATAGTTTTTTTATCGCTTTGTGCCGTATTGTTTCAAAATGATCACTTAAAGAAAAGCGAGTAGATAGCAAAATCAGATTTTGCTAGGAGTTTATTTTTGTATCCCTCAGCAAAAGTTTTCTTTATAAAAACTGCCATTTCTTTTTGTCGTGTCTTCACTCTTTCTATTTCTTGATTTATCAGTACGGAATCTTTTTCAATTTTTGTGATTTCGTCTTTATTTATGGCTATTTCCTTTCTTAAATCCCGTGCCAATTTCTGTAATTCTCTTATATCAATAACTTGTGAGTTTTTTTCTTTTCAGATATTTTTTTGAGATTCTAAGAGAGTTTTTTCTATAAGAGAGAGTCTTTTTTCTGTAGTTATTAATGCGCGCAATTCTTCTTCTGTATCATCAAATTTGGTAAATAGGGTAAAATCAGTGGTATTTTGAGACCACCAGTTTGCTGAATAATCTTGTAACGATATTTCTTCTTCAGAAAATGTGATATGACCGAAAACAAAGTAAACGGCAAGGAAAAGAATTGAAAAAGATTTGTACTTCATATAGAAGCAGATTAT
>CAYUVP010000020.1:0-4107 GCA_964448195.1 uncultured Candidatus Peribacteria bacterium
TCTTGAGGTCACGATAGATACTCTGTATTCCTCAAATATTATTAGGATCACACCAGCAAAACACATGGGTATCAGGAGTGGCATGTTTGAGTCAATTGGTAAATGCTTTCATGAGAAATACCCGATATGCTTCTGGAGTTTTATTGTCATTGGTCTTCTTTCCTCCGTACTGTTTCTTGTTACTCACTCATCCGTTGTACGATATTCAAATATTATATGGGGGATCAAAATAGAGCATTGGTATATTTCAGGAGGCTCACGGGAGCGAGTCTATAAGCTGATCAACATCTTCAGAATTTGTTGAGTCTCAGCACATAATGCGGTGTCCCCCAAGGGCATATATGTCTCACATTTTGCTTTGTGGTTCTCATAAAGCTTCGAGTTCTTTTTCCGTCTGAAAGTTATCCTCTTCGACTCACAGCATGTTGTCCCACATGGACGATAACTCTGTATTATCGAATCAGATATCCAAGAGTAATCAGACATCAAAGTCTTTGAGAATTTCGAAATCCCAATCTCATGTATTCTGGTTGAGTCTCAAATTGAGCTCTTTCTCACGCTCAGGTGAAAGGGAGAGATAGAGGACTGGTACTTCTTTAATGCCAAGAGCTTTCGATGCTTCGAGTCGAAAGTGTCCACCAATAACAATATTTTTTCTCTCTGGAAAAATATTTACAATGATTGGATCAATCAATCAGTACTGACGGATACTTTCCATGAGACTCTGCATCTGTTTCTCCGGATGTTTCCTCGGATTGTAAGTGGCAGGATTCAGTATATCTATGGGGACATAGACTATCTTCTGTCGTAGGTCTGAGACCTTGTTTTTCTGGGACATAAAAGAAAGAGATGAAAGAAATAAAGACTGTTACATATCAGATATTCGTAGGATTTTCCTTTTTTCCTACGACATCTGCTATTTTGATTATGGCATGATGATTCTCTCCAGTTATTATTACCTCTCCATATCATTTGAAGCCTAAAAAAACACTTCAAGAAGATCTTGAAGTGAAGTACATTGGAGTAGAATTAGTACTTTATTTCGTCACTATTTTTCTATGGAAGAACCCAAATATTCGAAGCCTCAGTTCATTGGAAGTTTCAAGTGTGGGAAAGGACGCAAGCAGACGGTAAAAATGTATGCGGTTTACAGAAGCATGACGCCCGAGGAACAAGAAGTCATAGATATACAGGTTCTGAGAATTCTAGGCTTCTTATAGTTCAGATATACTCTCTTATTTCTTTATTTACCCATATGAAACAACAATTAGAAAAGGAGGAAAACATAGCCGGAAAGGCTCTCTATGATCTTATTGCAATATTTAACGAAATAAACCTAGATATGAAAAAAAGGGCAAAAAAAGACGAAATATATACTATCGTCTAAAAAATCATATTCCTTCATTTCAATCTGCTATAAACTTTACAGTAAATTTATTCAGACTTCATTCAATAGTAATAGGAAAATCCTGTCCCAGAACTTCTCTACTGAGTTTGTTTATCGGTCATATAATCTTTCAGTTCATCTCACTCTTAATACTCGTATATACAGACCTAGGTAGTTCAGTATTTTTAAGGGTGTTATCTGATGACTCAAGCAGTAGCTTCAGTATTTCAATGGTTGCACTTTGGGAGGGGATGATTTTACTTGTTACAACCTTACCATTAGCGTATATCTTATAACGACCTAGGTCAAAAATGATTTTATGAGCAGAAAAGTTTCATAGATCAGTTTCAGGTACGATTTCTAGTTCATCACCAATTTCACAAAGTCCTACATTTTTATCAGCCAATTTATGGTAGTGTTTCTGGCTAATATCTTGCTCCAAAATAAATCAACACGGCTCTAACCCATCTTTCCAGCTTCTATATATTATTACTCACTCTGGATAAGTAGACCTCAGTGTGTCTGGTAAATCTGAAATGGCACCCTGATTAACAATAGTTGGACTTATAATGTTAAATGAGCCTCAACTTCAGAGCGTAATGTTAGGGAATACAGCTGGCACTTCTGTTTTTGTGTCGAATTTTTCCCATATATCGTGGTAGCATTGTTTCATTCTTTTATCAAAAGTAGTCATTAACGCATCAACGGAAGTAGTTTGTTCAAGCAGCTCAATTAACCTAGAAGTTTTTTTATTACTGCTTTCATGAACATGTGCTTCGATCAACTCCTGCATAATACCCATGCTCAAATATGTTCTTATTTTATTGAGAGTATTTGAAAAGTTCTCATAAGAGAAGTTAGATGCGGGCTTTAAAAAATCAGGAAATTGTTTATTTATTTTTAAATTACTTTGCCTTACTCCTACGCGAAACATTTCTTGAATCTGACCAATATTAATTTCATCGGGTCTGCTCGACTTCATATAATTCTCATAAAGATAAGGTATAGCAGGGTAATATATTGCTTGATCATAGCTACTATAGGGATATTCAGGGGCAGACTCTCATAAAAAATCTTTAAGTGAAAAAGCGAGCATAGTTGTAGGCTGTTTATCATTTTCAGAAGTGAATGATATTATTGGATATAAACCGCCTAAAAGACTTGTTATGAGTCACATGCATCAGGTATCTTGCTTAGATGCTTTTAGGATAGTTTGATGTTCATTTAGGAATCGACCAATAAAAGTTTCTGGTCCAATTACCACTTTCGGACTTTTAAGACATTCCTCACTTAGTTGAGAAAGTACTGCTTTGTCATCTAACCATTTTCGAGCAAGGAATATGGCGAATAATACTTGCATATGCATTGAAAAACCAACTGTTCTTCCACATTCTCATAGAATAGATATCTCAACTCCATCATTTGTTGGCAGGGCTTTTAAGATTTGCCTTATATACGAGTCTGTTGTTGGTAAGTAATCCGGCATTATCCTCGATATAAACTTATCTGATATATACGAATACGATGAAAAATATCCAAAATGAATTCATGGCTTTTTTACTTTGCGCAATCCAATAAAAATACGAATCGGTAAAGCTTGTTTTATGTGAATGATAGAGTCTTCAACACTACTTCACATCCATGTCATTGAGAACGGTAAAGAAAATACCGCCATACTATGAGAAAAAAAATCCTGGTATTCTTTTGGATGTTTTTGCTGTAATGTTTTTGTATTCATATGAATAAATATGAAATATATGAAATAATAATATGCTATTTTAACTAAATTAACAATAAATATCATTATTTATTTCATTTAAATTCAGTTTTTTTATTTTGATATTATATTATTTTACAAGCGTTATATCTAATACATGAATGTAATTAAAACAATTAACTGCTATTAAAACATGAGCAATCCCGAATGAAGTAGAATGATTATTGAGTTAAATGAGATTCCGGGCGTTCTGAATGCCAATAGCGATAAGATAGATGAATTATTGAAAGTAATCTCAGAAAAAATTCTATGAAAAATCCTCATTATATGTGGCATGGGTAGCTCATATTTTTTGGCTGAATTCTGAGTATATTTTTTAAAACATATCTCAAAAATTACCTGAGTAGCTAGTGCCGAATCTGATCAGTTACTTGATAATTTTCCATCATTATCAGATGAAAATGCTGTTTTTTGTCTTTCTCAGTCTTGAAATAGCAAAGAGACAGTTGATGCTCTTAATATGTCTCATGAGAGATGAGTAGCGACTTATGCAATGCACAATAATAAGTGATCTTTATGTGACATAGCAGCAGATTTATCAGTTTTTCAGAACATTGGTACTGAGAAGTCTCCTGTGAGTACTAAATATATTACATTTCAGTTAGTTCTCTTATATAAAATCGCGATATTGCTGTGAAAATTGAAAGGGCAGATTAGTGAGCAGGAATCAGAAAAGTTATATCAAGAAATACGAACTTTATCAGGAGCTATTAGTGATGTTTTATCTATGGATATAGAAAACCTTACTCAATGAGTTGACGAGAATAGTAATATCTTGGTTATAGGATCATGAGTTGACAACTATAGTGCACAAGAAATTGCCCTCAAAATTAGAGAAACAACAGGACTCAATGCCTCATGGGATAATGAATGAATGTTAAAACACTGAGGAATTAATTCAGTATGAAAAAACACAGTTTGCATGCTACTAAATAGTTCTGAT
>CAYUVP010000020.1:4119-11779 GCA_964448195.1 uncultured Candidatus Peribacteria bacterium
AGTTACTTTTGGGACTGCAGAAAATAATAATGGAAGGCTTCCTGATGTTAATAAGTATCTGAATCCTTGAGTTACAATGGTTGCATGACAGCTTTTTGTTCATCATCTTTCCTTAAGGTTAGGTATAGATACGGATGTAAAGAATTGGTAATTTTTATTTTATTTTAAATATGCTTTCTGTAGAAAATTTACATAGAGACGTTGCAGGTCCGTTAATGGATTTATACGGGATTGAAATAGGTCCTATAGAAGAATTGTGAAATAATGAAAATTTAGTACTAGGAGCTGGAGGAAATGTTGTACGTATAGCGCCTCCTAGGCATCGTAACTCAGATCAACTTACTGCTGAACTTGAGCTGTTAAGTGTTTTGAAAGAAAAGTGATGCTCAGTTGCTGAGATAATTGCTTCAAATCGGTGAAATTCTTTTGAGGATTTTGTATGACAAGATTGAGGATTTTTTATGACTGTATTTAATCGTATAAGGTGAGTAGATTCTAGTGTAACAGATAGTGTTGAACGATGAAGAATGGTACGTGAATGGTGAAAAACCATGTGAAAAATACACCGTGTTACTTCTGAGGCCACAATGATTCACAGCTATAATCGTCAGAACTGGGATAAAGAATTTATTATTCATAAAGCAGATGAATTATTGCCAGATCATGAATGAGATATTTTAGGTGAGTTACGACTGATTATGGACGGTACAAAATCTTTTCCTGTAAATAGAGATACGTATTGATTAGTTCATACCGATATGAGACCTAGAAATTTTGGCTATAATGAAGGGAAAGTTGTACACTTTGATTTTGACGATATATGCCATCATTGGTTTATGTATGATCTAGCGGTAGCTGCTTTTCATGAAACAGAAGATTATCCAAATGCAACTGAAAGGACTAATTTCTTAAAATCATTTTTAAAAGAAATCTTAGCTTGATATACCCAAGAAAAAACTTTGACAAAAGATATGCTAGACTCCTTTGTACTTCTTATGAGATTACGTTGTATTTATGCTTATATCAATTACTACGAAAGGATAAAGCTTAAAAATGTAGACTCAGGAAAAGAGAGAATGTTAGTAAGAAGAAATTATGTTCTAGATTTTGATAAATTTATAAATGTATCCGAAATCGAAAGTGAATTAGGGACTTATCTTTAAACTATTTTTAAGAATAAAAATCCAGATTTTTTAATAAAAGTTGGCGGATCTTTGGTAGAGAGAGGTGAGACATTTTCATGACTTGTTAGTCTATTAGAAGAAGAATCTCAAGAGAGACAAATTATTGTAACTACTTGATCCAAGGAGTTATCTGATGTTATTAGAGCGTACATTGGAGAGGTATTGTCTATTGATATGCCAGAAGATGCTTATGTTGATATATCTATGCAGTCTAGAGATATGATTGCAAATGCCTTTTCACATGCCAGTGACAGATTTATACCTGTAAATTCTACTGGAGATGTGGGTAAGGTTTTGTCTGATAGTAAAATACCCGTCCTGCTACAATACGATATGCTAAAAACTTTAAAGCCATTTAAAATTCGAAAGGGTCTTTCTAGTGATACTACTTCTGCTTACTTTGCAAATCTATTTAAAGCAGGTAAATATGTAAAATTAACAAATGTTAACGGTGTATACGGGTGAGAAGTTGGAGTAGGGCAGCCGCTTTCGACAGTAAGTACGGCTGATTTGCGAGCAATGTGAAAAACATGCGTAGATATTACTCTGGCAGATTTTTTAGATAAGATAAAAATGAACTGTTATGTTATGAACGGGAAAAAACTTCCAAATCTAAAAAACTTCCTACAATCAGGAACGGGCATTCATACATGTGTAGAACCCCTATAAATACATAACCAATCCCTCATATGATTGATATTAATGATGCGTGGTACAGGATAAGTGCAAAGGCTATTGTATATAATGAAAATGGTGATATTCTCCTTTGTAAAGAATCAAATGGCGTTTGGGATATACCAGGAGGATGACTCGATCATGGAGAAAATGTACTCAATTGTATTGAGAGAGAATTAAAGGAAGAAATGGGTCTTGAGGCATCTTCTATCAGCCCCACTCCTGAGTGTTTTATTACTGCCTTCAAGGAGTGAAGCAAATCTCGCCCCTGGATCTCAAATATTTGCTATAAGGTAACATTGAAAAATCTGGAATTCAGAAGGTCTGATGAATGCGAAAAAATAGCGTTTTTCAATAAAGATACAATCTGAAGCATTAATGCTCTCATAAATGTTCAAGAAGTCTTTAAGGTAATATTTAAAGATTAGTAGTTGTTTATAAGCTCTAAAGTGGCTAATCTTCCTTCCTAAAGACAAAGAAATCTATTGGTTCGTGTATCTCTCATGCCCTACTTTTAATGGCAGACATTTTATCGACTCAAGCTGTAAAGACTTCATCACTAATTGCTTGCAAACTTGATAATCATCTCAAAGAGATTTTTCTATGATACTCTTCTCCACTGTTTGCTGTAACCTGGTTCACACTATCATGTTCTTGAAGAGTCATTCATCAGCTTAAAAAATCCCTCACTATTGAGTCTGAATCAGGAGCTCTTGCTAGCTCTACCTCTAAAGCTTCAGGAAAAAATTCTGTCCAAGGTTCTTTTATTAAGGAAGCTTTTGTTGAATTTCTCAATAAGAATATTCATCCTGGGCGTATTATTCTACGAATTTCATCCACAGCTTTCCCTTTATCTTTAATATGATGATACACCATTGACATAAAGCCAAGGTCTATACTTTCGGAATCTATGCCAGTACTTTCACAGGCTGCGTTTAAAAATTGAACCTTATCACTAACATCCTTCATTTGTGCCTGGGTTAACATGTGCAACGAAGGCTCAACTCATATAATATTTGCGTCCGGGAATGCAGAACTTAATAATGTAATAAACCTTCCAGTTCAACAGCCTAAATCAGATATTCTACTAACAGTACCTGATACAATGTGACGAGTTGCTCCTTTGATTTTATGAGTCCATTTCTTACTTGTATCCTCGCTTAATTCTCTGCTTTTGTCATAAACGTGAGATACTTCTGGGCAATTGTCGTAAGAAAAGTCAGTTCCTGCCATTGTTGATATTTAATATAATAGTGTTTTAAATATATGAAATAAATTAATAAATCAAAATTAATAATGCTTAATCAGGGGGTAATCCAAAAATGTGAATATTGTAGAAATTTCTTTAGTCTTTTTTAGGTGTCCCATTTGTCCCATTTTCAATCTAGCCCCGACTGCTCAACCAATCTTTAAATATTCAGTCTTCGAACCGCTCACTTCGTTCGGGTTGACTTGGAAACCAGAGCGTTGGTTTCCTCCCCCTCATCCCCAACCAAATGAGATTCAAACCTATTTTCAAATCCTACCCGGGGAACGACTCATATATTAAAAAGACCCAAGTAAATTGGGTCTTTTTCATAAATTTACTCTATCTCTATCACAGTTTCTTTCATGGCCTCCTCCAAAGCTTGTTTCATTTCAGAAGCAGAATGAGGACTCACAGCAACAACCCATCCTATGTCATCATTTGGTCCAGGCGGAAAACAACAAGCCATCTCAGGAGGATTATAAAAGACGTACTCAATAATATTTGGGCTCACGCGTGGCGGAACTATATGAGTCAAAATTCCTGTTTTATGGGCATAAAAATTACCATTTTGCATATACGAATACAATCCTGAACTAAGTGGGATTTGCGACTGAGAAAGAGGTAATCCAAATGCGAGCTCAAGGTTTGATCGGATAAGGTCATGATTATCACGTCCGAGATGAAAACAAAAATTTTCGACACCACCCATACGGAAATTGATCTCAATAAGGGTAAAACAAAAATCATTCTCTTTGGTATCAATACGGAACTCAACATGTAAACAGGCTGTTTTGATACCCGATAAATCAAGAATATGCTGCATATAGAGAACAATTTCCTTTTGTTGCTCTTCTGAAATACTGTGATGGCAAATAGATCCATCTTCGAGGAATCATGGTTGAATAGCTGGCAAATTTTCGACAAAACCAAACCACTGAATCTGCCCACCCTGAACCAAAACATTCAAATCAATATCAGTTCACTCAAAATAAGGCTCTACAGTAAGCACGTCAATACCGTGTTCCTGTATTTTTTCCTGGAGTTCTCAATCATTGTGGACTACATATATCAGCGATTTACCCGCGCTTTCCTTCCCTTTTATGATAAGCGGAAAATCATCGGCAGTGACATGTTGTGGGTCGATTCTGGGAAGAGCATAAACATGTGAAATATCACGATTCAGAACGGTACGATTGTCATAGAGCCATTCTCTGAGAATTTGTTTATTTTTGAGATCAGTAATAACACGAGGATTTATGCCTGGTTTACCAAAATAGGCAGCAATTTGAGCTGTCAAAACAACACTTTTATCAGCAATAGTCCATACTGCATCAAAGATTATATTATTTTCAGCGCAGTATTTTTCTATTGAGCGAATACGTTCGTCTTCCTGAGGATTGCCAACAATAGGCGCAACTGGATCTCCAACTACAGTACCATCCACGAGCTCCTGAAACCAGTCATTTGGCATATCGAGAACAACAAGACGCCCTACTCAGAGTGCGCGCATACGTTTTATCAGATGGTATTTATACCGACCTCCGGTGTTAACTAGAAGAAGGGTTTTAGTTTTAAATTTTTCTCTATATTCAGCTAACGGTAATGTAGAATCCCAGAGGGTAGTATCGAAATAAGTAAGCAATCAAATAGTTAGCTATGGTCATTATCTAGAAAAAAAAGAAAAATCCAGTCTTTTCAAAAATTACATTATCCTACGCTACCTTCCATCTCCAAAGCTATGAGAGCATTGAGCTCTGCAGCATATTCAAGTGGAAGCTCTTTCACGATTGGTGATACAAAACCATTGATAATCATAGCTTTTGCCTGATGCTGAGCAATTCATCGACTCTGCAAATAATAAAGTTGCTCTGGGTTTATACGCCCAGCGCTCGCTTCGTGAGCACAGATAGATGAGGCGTTACGAACTCGGATATCAGGAATTGTATCATTTTTTGATAATGAATCGAGAATAAGAGCATCACAATCGATACGACTCGCAGAATTATGTGCTGATGGTTGGATATCCAGAAGTCCTCTATACGTCGAAAGTCACCCTCCTTTCGAAAGTGATTTCATAATAACATTCGAGGAAGTATCTTCTCCTATATGAATAACCTTGGCTCCTCCATCGACATTCTGACCAGCATTGGCAAAAGCGACACCAAGATGATCACATGATGATTTACGCCCCTGGAGAATCGTACATGGATAGAGCATAGTCACACCACTTCCGAAGTTGCCACCCACCCATTCCATATAGCCTTCTTCTTGGACAACGGCACGCTTGGTATTGAGATTATAAGTATCAATAGACCAGTTCTCGACAGAGGTATAGCGCATTTTTGCTTTCTTCCCAACGAAAATTTCGACCATGCCAGCATGCAAGCTCGGAGTATTGTATTTTGGTGCTGAACATCATTCGATATAGTGTGCTGTGGCTTCATCTTCGATGATCATGAGTGTATGTTCGAATTGTCCTCCTGACTTCACATTCATACGGAAATATGCTTGAAGTGGATCCCCTATTTCGACGCCTTTTGGCACATAGAGAAATGTCCCTCCAGACCATACTGCTCCATGCAACGCAGCAAAGATATGATCACTTGCTGGGATTAATTTCATGAAATATTTCTGAACCAATTCTGCATGTTCATGGACCGCAACAGACATATCTTCGAAGACCACTCATTGATCTCTGAGTTCCTGCCGAAGATTGTGATAAACCACTTCACTATCATACTGGGCTCCGACACCCGCAAGCATCGTCCGCTCTGCTTCTGGAATTCCAAGTCGCTCAAATGTATTTTTGATAGTATCAGGTACATCATCCCATGACTGAGCATTTGAAGCGCCTTCTGGACGTGCGTAGTAACAGATTTTTGTGAGATCCAGCTTCGATAAATCTGGTCACCAGGTAGGAAGTACTTTTTCCTGAAACTCAGCTAAGCTCGCGAGACGCTTTTCAAGCATCCATTCTGGTTCCTTATTTTGTTCCCATATTTTTCGCACCACTGACTCACTGACACCATATTCAAATATATTCGAATAAGCAGCATCATCGTGACCGTCAAAGAGGGCACGAGAGACTTCACCGAGAGGTAAAATATTATCAGTGACATTCATGGCGAGATTATATACGTTTTAGATTTTTTGATAGTTTCTGTGTTCGTTCATGGTTTTTCTTCGTCACTCAGACGATAAAACTCGATATCACCCCAATAGATGCTATAGCATAAAGCATGGTAAAAATTTTTCCATTATCTGTCACCGGATGAAAGTCACCATAACCCACCGTTGTTGCTGTCATCACAGCAAAATAGAGACTATCGAGCCATCTCCATCCTTCGATGATATGATACCCGGTAGTACCAATAATAACCACGAGGAAAGCACTCAGAGTCTGGTATTCCAGATGAAAAAAAGGCTTCAAAGTAAATCGCATACAACTAGATACAAGCAGCTATAAAACCATCAAACATGGGATGTGGTTTGCCTGGACGAGATTTAAATTCTGGATGTGCTTGCGTTGCAACGAAATATTTGCAGGCAGGATTTTCGATGTATTCGATGAGTCGTCACGCGTGTGAAGTACCAGAGAGAACAAGACCATGCGAACGAAGAATATCATGTTTATCTGGGGAAACCTCGTAGCGGTGACGATGACGATCGCTGATGGTTGTAGAGCCGTAGAGTTTGTGAATGAGGGAACCTTCGAGAACAGTCGCCTCTTGTGTTCCGAGTCGGAGAGTCCCGCCTTTGTCTATTTTATCATTTTGATCTGGAAGATAGTCAATAAATGGTGTTCATGGTTTCTCAAATTCGGTCGAAGTCGCATCAAGAACTCCACACACGTTACGAGCAAACTCAATAACAGACAACTGAAGACCGAGACAAATACCGAGGAATGGGATATCATTTTCACGAGCGTATTTGATAGCCGTGATTTTTCCTTCGATACCACGAGAACCGAATCATCCCGGAATAATCATGCCATCGAGCTTCCCTGAAGTTTTGAGTTCATCCAAGAGATTTGGATTTTTTTCTATGTCCTCCGCATTGATCCAGTGACGCTTCACTTTCGTCGCATATTTCGCACCAGCATGGACGAGCGCCTCACGGACACTCATATAAGCATCTTCGAGTTCTGCGTATTTTCCAACAATTGCAATATTGACCTCTTTTGTCGGAGCAACAACATTATCGACAAACGCTGACCAATCAGAGAGATCAATAGGCCTGTGTTCGAGATGAAGAACAGTTTCTATTTTATCTTTAAGTCCCTGTTTTTCGAAAAGTAGTGGAACTTCATAGATTGTTCGTGCATCTGTCGCTTCGATGATATTTACTTCCTCTACATCAGTAAACATCGAGATTTTTGGCTTGAGTTCCTGTGGTATCGCACGAGGACAGCGAGCCACGAGAAAATCTGGTTGAATACCTGCCTCTCGGAGCTGTCGTGTCGAGAGCTGAATAGCCTTGGTCTTAAACTCTCCAGATGCATCGACATAGAGCAATGGGACAACATGCACATAACAGACATTCGTCGGGCCGA
>CAYUVP010000020.1:11789-13114 GCA_964448195.1 uncultured Candidatus Peribacteria bacterium
AATCGCCTCGATAAAGACAGGACTCTCTGCATCACCGACGAGACCACCGACTTCTACAATACAGATATCAGATTTTACAGCTTGATTTTTTATACGAAATTTTATCTCATCCGTGATATGCGGGATAACCTGAACAGTTTTCCCGAGATAATCACCTCTTCGCTCTTTTTCAATAACCGTGAGATAGATTTTTCCTGTCGTAGGATTTGCACCTTTATCCAGAGCAACATCAACAAATCGCTCATAGTTTCCGAGATCGAGATCTGTCTCACCACCATCTTCAGTCACGAAGACTTCGCCATGTTCATATGGAGACATCGTCCCAGCATCAACCTGGAGATAGGGATCGATCTTCATCATCGTGACTGAATAGCCTGATGATTTAAAAAGACGACCTATCGATGAGGCCGTCACACCTTTCCCTAAACCAGAAATAATACCCCCGGTCACAAAAATTATTTTCATAAAGTGTTATTTATAGAGAGTATTAATTTTTCTGGAAAATCAAAAAATAAGAACTACGCCGCTGATTCTTCTGCGCGAGGTAAAAATTTATCTAAAGCGTAAACAGTGTTACTAATGTTGCATGATTGAACATTTCGTCACTTACGGAATGCTCTTAAAAATAAAGGTATAACATCAAGATTAGGTTTATTTACGTAGGACATTTGACCAATTTCTTCATTTCAAAATAATCAATTTAAGAAAACTTCCAAACCGTATCATTCACCCAATGAAGATATATCAGTAATACCCAATCGGGTAAGCTCTTTTTGGACTCTCGAAACAATTAGGCTCCTAGTTCAGCTCGTTCTTTTATTACTCATTTCATAATGCCCTGATGGTGGGTTGAATTCACCCAATATACTTACAAGCATAGTTTTATCTTCATACATTTGTGTACCTGGTCAGCTCATAACCAATTTTTCAAAGGTATGTCGAGAAGGAGATACCATGTCTCCATCTGTCATTACAAAAATATCAGATGCACGAGACCGAATAAATGCCTCTTCAAATCTTCCCATTTTACCAACATTTGTTGTTCATCGTATAATACTAAAAACACTTTCTCTTAAATCATTTTCCTTTTTGAACTGCTCAATTCCATCTAAAGTGTCGTCAGTGCTCCCATCATCTGTAATTATAACATTCGAAAAAAGACCTCCAAGTATACGTGTTTTAAGAAGCTGTAGAGTTTCATATATTACATGCCTCTCTCAATCAAACCTACCAATATTTTGATCCGCAAATTGAACAGTCTGTTTTCATTCATCTTTACAGGTAATCCAAAGAGTACTTTTCATTTAATTTTTATAATCATTTAT
>CAYUVP010000021.1:0-2796 GCA_964448195.1 uncultured Candidatus Peribacteria bacterium
TCTTTTTGGAAAAACTGTACATGTCGATGTCAAAGAAATCAAGAATCCAGATGTTCATGCAACACTTGTCGGTGATAGTATAGGCCGCCAGATTGAACGTCGTCTTCCATATCGTCGTGTTATAAAGCAAGCAATTGTGAAGGCTATGGAAAAAGGAGCAAAAGGTATCAAGATTCGTGTCTCTGGTCGTATTGGAGGTGCTGAAATAGCTCGTCACGAAGTTTATAAAGAAGGAAATATCCCAACACAAACTATCAAAGCATCTATTGATTATTCAGTAGAGCATGCTCTTACAATGTATGGTATTATCGGTCTCAAGATTTGGATTTATAAATGAGACGTCACTAATAACTAATTACGAATAATTAATCACGATTCTTATGCAACAACCAGCACGAACAAAATATAGAAAAGCTATGCGCGGAACTCAAAAGGGTATCGCTAGCTGTGGCTTTATGCTCTCTCATGGCTCATTTGGCCTCAAGGCTATGACGTCAGGATTTCTCTCTGCTCGTGAACTCGAAGCAGCTCGAAAAACTATTGCTCATACACTTCAGAGAGGCGGAAAAGTATGGTGTCGTGTGTTTCCACATAAGCCATTTACTAAAAAAGCTCTTGAAGTTCCAATGGGAGGTGGAAAAGGAAATGTAGAATATTACCATGCTCCTATCCCAGCTGGCACTATGCTCTTCGAAATCGAGGGAGTTGCAGATGCTCTTGCTCGAGAGGCATTCAGATTGGCTGGAGCAAAACTCTCAGTAAAAACTTCTATCGTTGATAGTACTTCACTTCTTTCACTCGCTGCTTAATAATTTGACTATGCCAACAAAAAAAACTACTACTCCTGTCGCAACGAAAACAAAAAAAGTTGTCGCTGCTCCAAAGACAGAGAATAAAGAAAAAAATACTTTACGAGATCTCCGAGGTGATAATTTTTCTCTCAAGATGAAACATGCGCTCGGTGAACTCAAGGAAGTACACAAACTCAAAAAAACTCGTCGTGAGATTGCTCGCCACCTTACTCAACTCAATAACTCAAAATAATTATGCGAAGAACTAAAACAGGTGTTATTACCTCTACTAAAATGCAAAAGACTGTTACTGTAAAAGTAACTGAATATACAAGAGATAAGAAATATGGAAAAGACATCCCTACTTCAAACAAGTTCCACGCTCATACAGAAGCAGAACTTGCAGAAGGAACGGTAGTTACTATCCAAGAGACTAATCCACGTTCAAAGACTGTTTGTTGGGAAGTTGTAATTGATAAAGCCGCTTAATACTTTTATTTCTCGTTATGATACAAAAAGAAACTAGACTCGTCGTCGCAGATAACACCGGTGCTCGTGAGGTGCTCTGCTTCAACATACCAAAAGGAACACGACATCGATATGCTCGTATCGGTGACATCATTGTCTGCTCTGTAAAAGAAGCTGCACCAGATGGTCAAGTGAAGGCACACACTGTTGTCCGTGCTGTTGTCATCCGTACAAAACGCCCAGTCAAACGTGCTGATGGTTCAAGTGTTCGATCAGACGACAATGCATGTGTTATTGTTAATGAAAAAGGTGAACCACAGTGATCTCGAGTTTTTGGACCAGTGTTCCGAGAGCTCAGAGGAGACAAACGTTTTAAGTCTATTATCAGTAAGGCCCCAGAAGTAATCTAATTGTTTATTTATATGAAGAAAATGAAAATCCATACTTGAGATATCGTCCGTGTCATTGCAGGGAAAAATCGTTTCCGTGTAGAGACAGATAAGGATGGTGTTGAAAAAAAAGTTCCTATTGAGGCAAAAGTCCTCCGTACTCTCCCTAAAAAAGATACTCTTGTTGTAGAGGGCATTAATATTGTTACAAAACATATTAAGAAACAGGGAACGACTCCAGGACAGAAAGTACAATTTGAAAAGCCGATTCATGTTTCTAATGTTATGCTCGTATGTCCACATACAAAAAAGCCAACCAGAATACGAATTGAGCAAGGTAAAAAAACAACACGTATTTCTCAAAAATCTGGCAAAGCCATCGACTAATTTCTTTTCTTTCTATGTCTCTCCGAACACACTATACATCCACAGTTCTTCCAAAACTTCAAAAAGAGTTGAAGAAGAATATCAATGCCCTTCCTCGTCTAGAGAAAGTGGTAGTCAATATGGGTATTGGATCACTCGTTACAGGTGGCCAAAAAGATTATTCTCTTTTTGAGAACCATCTGACTCTTATTACTGGACAGAAACCTGTTCTTTCAAAATCAAAAAAAGCTATTTCGAATTTCAAACTTCGTGAAAACCTCCCAGTAGGTCTTACAGTGACACTCCGTGGTCAACGTATGTATGATTTTCTTGAAAAACTCATCCACATTGTTCTTCCTCGTGTGCGAGATTTTCAATGACTTCGTGCTAAGAGTATAGATCATGCTGGCAACTTCAATCTCGGACTCAAAGAGCAAACACTCTTCCCAGAAATTGTACAAGATGATGTCATCAAGACCCACGGTATCCAAATTACAGTCGTTACAAAATCACAATCACCTGAGGACTCGCTTCTACTTCTTCAATCTATAGGTCTCCCATTTCATAAATAATTTCTATGACACGCAAAGCACTCATCGCAAAATGTAATCGTCGCAAACTCCGGGCAGCACGCCAGAGAGCAAACAGCCAAAAGGTTACTTTCCCTACTCGAATATACTCACAATGTCTTGTGACTGGTCGACGTCGGGGGTATATCGGCCGCTTTGGTCTCTCGCGTATAGAAGTTCGTGAACGTGTGAACCGTGGTGAAATCCTCTGAG
>CAYUVP010000021.1:2806-12697 GCA_964448195.1 uncultured Candidatus Peribacteria bacterium
AAATCTAGCTGGTAATTTTCTTTTTTATGACTACTGATTCTATATCTGATCTTTTCGTCTCTCTCCGCAACGCTATTGTTGCTGGACACGGTGCTCTCGTAGTACCACATTCGACTCTCAAAGAGCGTGTGCTATTTATTTTTAAGAAAAATAAATATATCATCGACTTTGTTGTTACAGGTGATGTGAAAAAAACTATCACTATCACTCTTGATGATTCAAAAAACAGAAAGCTCCCTATATTTAGACGTATCAGTACTCCTGGTCATCGTGTTTACATGGGTTCTACATCTATTAAGAAATCTCGTAATGGTACTGGTATATTTATTGTTTCTACACCAAAAGGAGTTATCACAGGCTATGAAGCTCGTGCTCTCAACGTTGGTGGAGAAATTCTCGGAGAAGTTTATTAATTATTTTGTATGTCTCGACTTGCTAAAAAACCTATTCTGTTCCCAACTGGCGTTACTTGTACGCTCGATGGTTCTACTATAGTTATACAATGACCTAAGGGGAAACTCGATTTCACTCCTCATCATACTGTCAAAGTGACAATTGAGGAAAAATCCCTCACTCTCTCAAGTACTGCTACTGAGAGATCTGAATTCGCTCAATGGGGTTTGACTTGGGCTATTCTTCGCCAGAAAATGGCAGGAGTAACAACTGAGTATTCAAAAACTCTCCAACTCCAATGAGTTGGATACCGTGTGGAAATTGTTGGTACGAAAATCACCCTTTCTGTCGGTTTTTCTCATAAAGTATTTTTTGATATACCAACAGGATTAACAGTGACGCTTGATCCACAAGATGCAAATGCTATAGTAATCTGCGGAATTGATTCTCAAAAAGTTGGTGAATTTGCATCATCTATTCGTGCTACTAAACCACCTGAACCATATAAAGGAAAAGGAATACGATACAAGGATGAATTTGTTCGTCGAAAAGCTGGTAAAACTGCTGCTAAATAATTATTTTTTCTATGACTACTACTTCTCGCCAAAAAAGAATCAGTCGACACCGACGCATCCGCGCTCGTATCAGTGGAACTGCAGAGTGTCCTCGACTTGCTGTATACCGATCAAATGCTTATATATATGCCCAACTCATTGACGATGTTGCTGGAGTGACTATAGCAGGAACAAGTGATATGGGAGCTAAAAAAGGCACAAAAATTGAACATGCTCGTGAAGCAGGTATTGAAATCGCAAAAAAAGCTAAAACTGCTGGTATCAAAACTATTGTTTTTGATCGAGGTGGATTTATCTATACTGGTCGTGTTGCAGCACTTGCTGATGCAGCTCGAGAAGGAGGCCTCATATTTTAATTTTTATATCTATGTCAGAAGAGACAACTACAACATCAACTCCAAACGAAATTACGCATGCAGAAGTTTCGTCAACTCCAGCAGCATCTTCGCCTCGTGGCGCAGGCGGCAATGGTGGTCGACGTGATGATCGCAGCGGTGGAGGAAGACGTGATGATCGACGAGGTGGAAAATCTGGTTTTGAACCAGTGAAGAAAGAATTTGAAGAAGTACTTCTTGAGGTAGGTCGTGTTACAAAAGTCACAAGTGGTGGTCGCCAGCTTCGATTTAGGGCTGCTGTTGTTATCGGTGACCGAAAAGGACGAGTTGGTTTTGGTCTTGGTAAAGCACAAGAAGTTTCTATTGCAGTCGAAAAAGCAGTTAATTCAGCAAAACGACATATGATAACAGTCCCACTTCAAAAAGGTACTGTGCCATACCAAGTAGCAACAAAGTTTAAATCAGTTAAAATCATGATCCACCCAGCGGCTGAAGGTACAGGTATTATTGCAGGCGGTTCTGCACGTCGTATTCTCGAACTCGCAGGTTGTCAGGATATTCTTTCAAAGCGACACGGTGGACGTAATATTATCACAACAGCGTATGCTACTATGGAAGCACTGAAGATGTATGTTAAAAATAAATAAATCACAATAATTCAAGAATAATTCCCTTTTTACAAATCATTTATTATGCTCAATCACGCTACATTACGCCCTCGGGCTACATCTCGTACAAGTACGAAACGTCTCGGTCGAGGTTCTTCATCTGGTAAAGGTGGTTTCTGCGGTCGCGGATGTAAAGGACAGAAAGCTCGAACTGGTAAAAAAATCCACCCTCTCTTTGAAGGAGGACAAACTCCACTTCACATGCGTCTCCCAAAACTCCGAGGAGGTTCTTTTGCTGATAAATGAGCATTCGCTGTTGTACATATCTCAGATATTGCAGCGCTCGCACTTCAGGGGCACAAAGAAATTACAGTACAGACTCTTATTGATGCTGGATATGTCCGTGGTAAAAAACCTCAAGTGAAACTTCTTTCTGGAGGTGAGTTAAAAACGGCTGTTACTTTATCAGTTCACGCAGCGAGCATTTCTGCAAAAGAGAGTTTTGAAAAATCTGGTGGTACACTTACACTTGTTGCATAAATATCTCTTATCTATGAAGACTTCTTGGAAACAATTTCTCCGTTCTGGAACACTCAAAAGTAAAATTGGGGTTACTCTCGGTTTGATTGCTATTTATAAGCTACTTTCAGTTATACCAGTTCCAGGTGTCTCAGTGGCATCCCTGGAGAGTATGAGAAATGTGTTATCTGCCCAACCGGGACTTGCATTTTTTAGTTCACTTATGGGGGGAAGTATGGAGAGATTTTCTATCATTTTGATGGGGCTATCACCATATATCAATGCTTCTATCATTATCCAGCTCCTCTCTGTTGTTGTCCCAAAATTAGAAGAAATTAAGAAAGAAGGCGCATCAGGTCAGAAGAAAATTAATACTTATACTCGTATACTCACTGTACCGCTCGCTTTTGTTCAGAGCTACGGGATGATACTACTTCTCAATAGTCTCGTTCAAGGTGCTCCTCTCGTTGATACTTCAAATTGGTCTCAGCTCCTTACAATGATGACGATTATTAGTGCAGGCACTGTTCTCCTTATGTGGCTCGGTGAGCAAATCAATGAGTCAGGTCTCTGAAATGGTATCTCAATAATTATCTTTGCTGGTGTTCTCGCTGACTTGCCAACTCGTATCATGACACAACTTGCGAATGTAGCATGGACAGGTTCTGTTGGATGATTTATTACACAGTTGATCCCATTTTTCCTTTTAGTCGCTGCCACATTACTTGTTATCTATATTATAATCCGTTTCACAGAAGGTTACAGACGTATCCCACTTGTATACACTCGTACGGGTCGTGATGAGCGATCATACTTTCCTATTCGTATCAATCAGGTAGGCATGGTTCCAATTATATTTGCTATGTCTCTTGTGACATTTCCTTATATCATAGGTCAAGCTGTCTCCCTCAGAGGTTCAAATCTTCCTCAGTTTATTCAGAGCGCAGCCGAGCTTATGACACGAGTATTTAATCCAAGCACTCCTTCATGGTTATTTGTCATTATATTTATTGTTCTTGTCTTAGGGTTTTCATATTTTTACCTCTCTATCACATTCGACACAAAAGAAGTAGCAGATGGTATCCAGAAACGTGGAGGATATATACCTGGTATTAGACCAGGACGACAGACATCTGATTATCTCCGCAATGTATCTAATCATCTTAATTTTTTTGGAGGATCTTTCATTGCTCTCATAGCTGCATTCCCCTATATTGCTACGTTGATTAATAATACCCTCAAATCACATAATATCCCAGCACTCAATGTTTCTCAGATAGATTTTCTTATCTCAGGGTCAGGTCTTATTATCGTCGTCGGTGTTGTACTCGAAATTCTCCGAAGATTCAAGGCTGAGTCTCAGTCATATGATTACAAAAAATTCTTCTAAAACCTATTCTTAATTTATATTTATGGATGCAAAACTCATCTCTCATATCCAAAGCCTCGCTGCAGGTAAAAAAGATTTCCCAGTTGTACGAACTGGTATGCAAGTAGAAGTTGCTCAACGTATCACGGAAGGTGAAAAATCTCGTATTCAAAAATTCGAAGGTGTTGTTATCAAAACTGGTGGTAAAACTCACTGAGAAAAAACCTATACGGTGCGTCGTGTGTCAGGAGGACTTGGAATTGAGAAAACTTTTCCAGTTTCATGCCCAACAGTGGAAGGTGTGACTATTATCCGTCAATACAAAGTGAATCGTAAACATATTGGTTACGTTCGTGGTCTTGAGGGAAAATCAGCTCGTTTGAAAGAAGTCAAATCAACAAAAGTCACAACATCAAAGAAGACAAAAAAAGCTGCTCCGACTGAAACTGCAGAATAATTGCATTTCTTTTGCTCAAAAACTCCCGATTTATTCGGGAGTTTTTCTTGTCTTCAGGATTTTATTCTTATCATGATTTTATGAATATACTTATAACTGGATGAGCTGGTTTTATTGGTTCACATCTTGTCGACGCTTGTATCGAGGCAGGACACACTGTCTGTATCATTGATGATTTTTCATCGGGTTCTCGAGAAAATGTTTCACAACATCAGAATAATTCGAGGCTTGTACTCTGTGAAGGTGATATTTGCGATCATGAGAGAATGAGGGGTATTTTTCGAGATTTTCTTCCTGCAGTAGTTTTTCATCTTGCGGCTCAGATAAATGTCCGCGAATCAATCAAAAACCCTCAACGTGATGTGGAAGTCAATATCACTGGGACGCTCAACATCCTTGAAGCAATGCGAGAGGTTCAGTGCCAACGTTTTATATTTTCTTCGACAGGAGGTGCCATGTTTGGGTGAGATAATCCACCATATTCAGAAGAACATATTGCCAATCCAGAGACTCCTTATGGTATCTCAAAGCGTTCGGTTGAGTTACTCCTGGGTTTCTATGAGCGACAATATGGCATTCGTTCCACGATACTCCGATATGCCAATGTCTACGGACCAAGACAAAATGCTCACGGTGAAGCGGGTGTTGTCTCTATATTTCTTGAAAAGATAATGAATAACATTGCACCAGTTATTTTCTGAGATTGAAATCAGACACGTGATTTTATACATGTAGATGATATTGTTTCTGCCAATATTCATGCTCTTGAAAAAAATCTCACAGGAATATACCACGTTGGTACAGGAGTGGAAACTTCAGTCAACGATTTATGGAAAATCCTTGCTCATAATACAGACACTCCTCTTGTTCCGACATATACACCAGCTCTCGGTGAAATACAACGGAGCTCACTTGATTCTACAAAACTTCAAAAAACAGGGTGGTATTATTCACATTCTCTATCGAGAGGAGTTGTCTCTATGCTATAATTATGTCGTACCACAATCTCAATACTCTCACGATTTTTCCAGAACATTTGTGACATAATCTCACCTTTCTTTCTCATATACAGCCCTGAGTACAGGCTGTGCCCGTCGTAAAGAGTAATGCTTATGGTCACGGTATCAAGATTCTTGCACCCATTCTACAATCATATGATGTTCCATTTGTGTGTGTTGATTCTCTCTACGAAGCCTACGAACTCAAAAAGTATGGTTATAAAAAAGACATACTCATCATGGGGTATGTACATCCACGAGATATCCCGAGATATAAGAATTTTATTTATGCAGTTTCTGATTTAGAATATGCGACAGCACTTATTTGAGCCTATTCACGTGTTAGAATTCATCTCTTCCTCGATCCGGGTATGCACCGCGAGGGGATACAATCACTCGACTCTGCATATGCGAGAAGTATTATCTCAAAAATTTGCCCACACATAGAATGAATCATGTCGCATCTCTCAACCCCGGATGATATCGATGTATCCAATAATCAGCTTGCCACTTTTGAGATATTCCAGAAAATATTGTATGAACAAGGCATCCGCCCACGCTATATTCATATTTGCGCATCAGGAGGACTCATTCATGCTGATCAGTACAGTTTTTCTCTCTGAAATATCGCTCGTACAGGACTAGCATATTATGGATATGGGCATGAAGAACTTCGGCCTGCACTTCGATGTGTGACGACACTCATTCAAGTAAAAACGATACACAAAGGAGAAAAAGTCGGTTATGACGGGACGTATTGTGCCGAAAATACTATGAAAATAGGTGTACTCCCAATGGGATATAATGATGGCGTAGACAGAAAACTCTCAAATATCTGAAAGGTCATGCTCAATGGGCATGTTTGTCCCATTATTGGCAGAGTGTCTATGAATATCACCACTATAGATATATCACATATACCGGAAGCAGCTGTTGGAGATAAAGTAGTATTCATCGATGAAGAGTTTTCTTCGCCCGTAAACCTTCTTCGACAAGCTGAATCTGCCCAGACGATACCATATGATATGCTCGTACACCTACATCCGACTATGTTTAGAACCCTAATTTAGCTCTAAGGAAAAAGTTCTCACTGCGTTGGTGGGGTAGAAAGTTTATTAGGGGCTTCTGTTTTTTGCGGCTGGGGATTTTTATGTGTTGTTTCGCGCCAAGATTCTTCATGAAGCCTATAGATCTTTTCTATCTCTTCAGGGCCTGGTTCATTAATAATTCCTTTCTTTTTCTTTTTACCGTTGAGAATATTGCTGGCACAAGATAAGACCCCTGCATGAATCAAATCCATACATGTGTCAGGACAGCTTTCCCCGATAAAGTTTACGTTTTTTCATTCCCTTACTACGAATACTTCTTTTCCATTAATTACATATCCTCTCATATGTTTATGTATCTGTCCTTTTTTTGTTGAATTACTCTCGAGATAATCTATATCAATCTCATTTTGTCGAGATCCCGCACTGACTAGTACTATTCAATCTGGACATGCTTGAATTATTTCAGCCGTTATTCATTGTCCACCAGTAGATGACACAATCATGTCTACACTGGATAACATTTCTTCGATATTTGAATGAGTCTCAAATCATCGTTTAGTTGCCTCATGACGCTCAAATGCTGCAGTATCATAAACACTTGTTTGTATACCACGACCCTTGAGACTTGTTGCAACAGCCTTGCCGATCATACCATATCAGACCATGAGTACTTTTCCAGAAGATAGATCTCGTCCGAGTTCTTTCAGGAGTACGTCAAGGGAAGTCGTAACAGACTGTCACACATGATTAGCTTCTTCTTGTTTTATTTTACTACGTGCTATAGAGTGAACAGGATAAGGTATTTTATCTATCAAACTCTGATATCTATTATGACCAAATGTAGTTACTTCAACTACTCCAGCAATCTCATTTTGTCATTCTGAAAGTACCTGAGCGAAACATCCACCTACTTCTAGGATGAGAGGTGGTAACTTATGTTCACGAGAAGCTTCTTGAATAATATGGTTTAGATAGCCTGGTTTTTCAAGAGCCCGATAATCCAATTCAGAGTAGACTTTATTTCATGCGTGCACTATAGCCTCCATTCTTCTTGGTTTTATAGAAAATGGTTTTGCTATGAAGTGAATATTCCTTGCTCATGCACTCTCACGTAAATGGTGTAGAAGACGAACCGTATCAGAGACAGCATGCTGCAGAACAATGACAGAGCGATCGCTCAAATCGAGTCTTTTTGCCATTACTTGACTAACTGGTAGACTTTCTGCTCAGATTCTGAAGCTCATAAGTTTGAAAAAAAGGTATAAATCCTACAATGCTTGTATGAAAGAAAAGAAAATAGTCTGCGCATTGCTTGTTAATGGTGATAATCAAATCCTAATTCAGGATAGAAAAGCTATTTCTAAGTACTGAGAAGAATGGTCTTTTTTTTGAGGTGGTATCGATGAAGATGAAAGTCCAGAAAATGCCCTTAAACGTGAATTATCCGAGGAACTAGATTGGATTCCTGAAAAATACATGTTTATTTGAGAAACAGAAAATTTCATGAAAGAACAAAATATGTTATATCACAGATATGTGTATTTAGTGTCTTTGCCAAACCGGAAAGAATGGACAGATTTAGAATGATCCGGTGCGCATTTTTTTCACATAGAGGAAATTCGATCATTAAAATTTAATACACCCATTGAAAGCGAATTGTTATTACTATATGATAATTTATAAATAAGTCAATAATAGACACTAAAACAGGAGGAGTAAAAATAGATTTGACAATTTATAGCAGCTTACTATACTCCCCGCATAACGATTTTTTCCGAACTTATTCGTGCACGAACCATCTAGATAACTCGTCCGTGTTTATCGCATAGTAACTATGCGCTTTTTCTGTGTCTTTTATCTTCTTTTTTTCTGTTATGACTGCGAAAAAAACAACCATTACTGCAAAAAAGGCAGTAGTGAAGGCTTCTACCAAGAAGACAACAGCTGTAAAACCAGTTTCAAAGCCTGCTAAGAAAGTCACAAAAAAGCCAATAATAAAAAAAATAAAGACACCTCCAAAGGTTGTCAGTAAAACTGTACCCAAAAAAGTAGCTTCGAAAAAATCAACCCCCGTTAAAAAACCTACCAAAAAACCAACTCTAAATACAAAAAATATGGCAAAATCAGCTCCAAAAAAGAAAGTAGAAAAAGTAAAAGATAAAAAAGAAGTGGTTGTCAAGAAGACTTCTCCAAAGAAGGTTGCTCCACCCGTGGTTAAAAAAGAGCCAAAGACTCCAAAGCCTAAAAAAGAAGTTGCAGTAAAAGCACCGAAGAAAGTCATAAAAACTCTCTCTACAAAGCAAGAAGCTCCAAAATCTATCGCTTCAACACGTGTTGAGAAAGCGACTCATGGAGCTCTCTATGTTCGTTCTGGTCGACACTTTTTCACAGAAGATCGTGCCATTCTCGAAATGCCTGAGCTCATAGCTGCACAGTTGGATTCGTACGAGTCCTTTCTTGAGCATGGACTTCGCGAGACGCTTGAGAGTGTTTTCCCAGTCACTGATTTTTCTGAAGAACGTGTGGAAATTCATTTTAAGGGTATGGAGCTCGAAGAGCCTCGTTATACAGCAAAAGAATGTCGTCGTAAAAATCTGAACTACGAATCATACCTCCGAGTAAAACTCCAGTTACTCAACAAAGAAACAGGTGAAATCAAAGAAGATACTGTGTTTATGGGGGGTATTCCTCTCATGACAAACAAGGGAACATTTATTATTAATGGTGTTGAACGAGTTGTCGTTCATCAGATTATCAAAGCTGATGGTATTGCATTTGAAGCAGATGCTGGAGTATATACAGCAAAAATAAAACCAAAAAAAGGTGCATGGCTCGAATTCTCAATCGATAAACGCAACGTCATAACGGTTCGTATAGACAAGAAGCGAAAAATGTCAGCAACAACACTTCTCCGTGCTTTTGGTCTCGAGAGTGATGCCGCATTAATCAAAGCATTCAAAGATGACAAAGACATCGTGGCACGGTTTATCCAGCCAACACTTGATAAAGATAAGACAAAGAATCAGGTAGAAGCGTGGCATGCACTCTATAAGCTCATTCGTCCAGGAGATCTCGGTACTGATGAACGTGTAGAAGATCTTTTCCGTACAACTTTTTACAATGCAAAACGATTTGACCTCGGAGAAGTAGCACGGCTAAAAATGTCTCGAAAACTCGGCGTGAGCAATATCTATGAAGGTGATGGGAGATTTATCTCAATGGAGGATCTCATAGAAACACTCCGTTATCTCATGAAGCTCCAGATGGATGACCCATCAGCAACTCCAGACGATATTGATCGTCTCGATAATCGTCGTATTCGATCAGTTGGAGAACTCGTTCAAGAGAAATTTCTCGTTGGTCTTGCTCGTATGGAACGAATTGCCAAGGATCGTATGACTGTCCTAAATCTCGATGAATCAACAGCACGAAGTTTTATCAATCATCGGCCAATTGAAGCAGTTGTAAAAGAATTTTTCAGCAGCTCTCAGCTTTCACAATTCATGGATCAGAGTAATCCACTCTCGGAACTTGCTCATAAGCGTCGTATCTCTGCGATGGGTCCTGGTGGTCTCACTCGTGAACGTG
>CAYUVP010000022.1:0-8871 GCA_964448195.1 uncultured Candidatus Peribacteria bacterium
TGGAATAGCATCGCACGTTATAAGTGGAATATCGACATTGACTTTGAGCGTACTTGGAACATGTGTCTGACAAGTATCTCCACATGTCATCGTAGTAGGATTCCACGTAAGACCACCATTGCATTGCACTTCACAGAGATTATAACTCCAGTCGTCGTGCACAGTATTGTCCGCATAAAGAGAATCCCAAATACCATATTTGAATGTCGGCACTGTCGAAGGCCATAAAATATTTTGAAGAAGTCTACGAATATGGATATCATTATTTCAAAATGAATAAAGGGAGTCATCTAATCCAAATGTAACACCTCCAACATTATGTTCGGAACCAGCTGAATTAAATTTCCAATATCCTTGCTTGTATCCAAAAATATAGTTTTTTCCAGCTACTGGCGTTCCAGAAAGAGTTATAGTGCCTACAAGATTAGTTGAAGTGGTACGAGGCAAATTGAAGGGTGTTTTTGGATCCAATATATTCGTAGATATATTTGCAGCGCAAGTCGGGCACTGAAGAGAATCACTGACGCAACGCTCTGTTGCAGAACACCATGTATAACCAGGAATAGTACAAACTGGAGTACAATCATTGAGATTAGCAACACATGCATTTTGTCCTGGACAATAGACTGGTTTATCCGCAGGACAATGCCATTCACATTTTTGTGGGTCAGTACATGCAGCCTGATTAGCTCGCTGAACAGTTGCAATATCAGTATGCCCTAGTCAGAGATTTATGGTATCATCAGTACACATGATTCCATTTGAAGCAATCGAAGAATTATAGACTACTTTCTCTTTTTCTACACAAGTAACTGATTCTGTACTGTGTCCTTTTGGTACAAATGTATCAGCTCTCAGGAGATACCATCGAGAGGGGCTCGGAATAGTATATAGACAAGGTTGAGAAGGGTGACTCGTTTGACAGCTAGGAAGAGCATTATCGTCCCAATAAATATGATAGCTATCCCATGGGTACTCCCATCCATTGGCCCCCGCACCATCTTCTGCACCGTGAGAGAGGTATGTCTGATTATAGAGCTCACAAACTTTTTTGAGAGTTTGCAGATTATCACTCATCTCTATTCTTTTTCATTTATGGACACTCGTAGGAGCTACAGGCACATCAGAACCAAAGAGCTTCACGGAAATATCTTCAACAGTATAAGTATGAGAGGTATAACTACAGACAGCAGGAAGAGTAAATCATGATGGAACAATCCAGGGCGTTACCGTGACTCATCAAACAGTAGAAGAAGTATTCGCAAATTGGGGGTTGAGACAGCCAAGAGAAGTGGTGCCTGTATATTTTTTTACTTCTGTTAATTGAAGCGAAAGCCCAGCCAAATCAGTTGTACTAGCACCATGGTATTCGATTTGTGCCTTGAAATTACAACCTCCATTATGCTGGGCATAGAACCATTTTTGTTTATTCCAAGAGGCATGTCCGAGACGATAATAGGGAAGCTGCCCCTCATTCCCGATAATACCACTAATATTTGTGGGAGGTGGTGGAAGGGCTGCCCCTTTAACAATCTTGAAGAGTATATAGCGACCATCTTCAGCCCAAGTTTTCTGTTCTACAGTATCACCAGCACTAAAGGCAAGATAAAATTCCGTACCATTTGGTGCAGATTGATATTCCGGATAAAGAGTACAGAGATCAGCACTAATTCCTGGTCACATAAGACGATTAGTATACGTTCCTGTACCAGATACACTTGTTTTGATACTATGAGACATGAGGTCAAAACTCTTTGAAAAAAATGTCTGCGTCTGGGGACTCACCAGAGTAGTCTCTGAACCAGCACATGTGATAGGTACACATGATTTTTTCTCAGCTACAGTCGTCGTCGGAGCCGAAGTAGGTGTGATTCTACACTGTAGGGCACTTGCCCCTGATCCAGCGAGACCATTGATAGCGTACCAGTTTGCTTGTGATGGTGCTGGTGTAAGGATAGCTGATATAGTTGAGAGAGTTTTGGTGACACCGCTGATTACAGGAGTAGCTGAAGTAGTCCAGAGTATATTTGCATCTTCATTTTGGTGAGTTGTATTGTTGCCTTGGTAGAGAAAATTGTTTGTGGCAGTCGTATCAAATGTCATACCGTAGTATTCACACACTTTCTTTGCAGTCGTTTTATCAGTATCTGTCATTTCAAAGAGGAGACTGTTATTTGCTATACTCTCAGTATAGATATCTGGACCGTCACGGTAATAGTCTGAATTGCTCGTTGACATGGTACTATTTTTGAAAATATCAACGATGACATCATTATTATTAACCCAACCTGCTTGTGTACCAACTGCTCCAGTCGCACACTCACACTGAGAAAGTTTATTGGAATTGGTAAATGCAGGAACATTCCCGGCTGCTATGATGCTTCCACTACTGTCAAACCATTCATTTGGTTCGAGAGGAGCAGTTGTCTCATTGAAACAATACATAGAGTTGGGATCACCGAGAGGATTACTCTGTGATCTTGGTACGAGGATCTTATTTCTGAGTCCTCACCAAACAACTATGTTTCCAGGAGTAGCAACAGGATTCGCTGATGAGCTACATTTACCAGTGAAGAATTTACTGACATTTTTACAGACGGCATGACATGATTGGACACCTGTTGCTGATTCCCAGTTAGTGGTGGGGGGAGGAGCAGAAGTTGTCGTCGTGGTCACCTTGCACTTATAATCAAATTTGAAAACTCATTGCTTTGCAGCAGTAGTATTCGCACAGTTGATACGAACTTGTTTATCAGTAGCAATAGTGGCGAGATTAGACACTGTACAAGTAATATTATCCGACTGATCAGCATTAAACCAATATCAATTTTCTCTTTGTACAGTAGCACTTGCCCCTGGTATGAGATTAAAAGGTACGATTTCCTCTCACGCACCACAAGCAAGTATTTGGGTCACTGTTTGCCCCGAATTAGCACAGAGAGAAGCTGGAAGAGAGGAGCTACTAGAAGCAGCACAAAGAGGATTGAGAGAACTGCAGGCAGCTGATGGACCAAAAGTACATGTACTAGCATTGAGATTACATCAAGTAGGATAAGTCCCCGGTATAGGACATTGCAAGGTCGTGACACATCAACTCAAGTTGCAACCCGATACAGTTGGGGTTGTTCGTAATTCTGTAGTCGCTGTAATTGTGGTAATAATGGGCGAACCTGGTACTGTGATAGTTTCTGTACCAGCATCTTGCACCTTATATCCACCATCACATGAGTATTCACAATAGTCTGACGTGCCAGTTGTGACGAGTTTATTGAGATAGTTACGATCAAAAGGAAAAACAGGAGGATATGCTGGAGAGTTTGGGTAAGGACGTTCTTGGTTAGATATGATGTGAGCATTGGTGAGGTCCAAAGCAGCATTTGCTTTACATACATAAGTCGGAGTACAGACAGGATTCCCTGCTGTCCATGTATATCCAGTGTTGAGATTACAACCGCCTATTCGGTGATTATGATATCTCCCATCAACAGAGCTTCTCTTTACTTGGATAGATTGACTTCACGATGCGCGTTGTTCTCCAGTACACGTACCATTCGTAACTGCTATAGTATGTGTCCTATACTCATAACACGTTTCTTGCGTTACATATTTATCAACATTCCCAAGAGCAACAAAACTCACGAAAAAAATCACGATTCAGAGACGTTTTCCAAAAAAATAACTCTGTGCAAGAAATTTCATAAGATTATTTCGAAGGGCTAAGGACAGTATACGAGAGGGCCTCAATATTATAGGGGGATTCAAAATTTGGACTGAGGAATTTCTGACCCACATTATCCCAGAAACCTGTAGCACGATCAAATACCCACCAGAGAGGAATTGCCCCATTATTACCGTGAGCAAAGTCCCACTTCTCATCAATTGGGTAGACACCTGGAGGAGCGGTTTGAGAATCTCTGTACGCCAGTGGATAATAATGATGAAATTCTGGACTATTAATGGTCTCATCTTTTTCACGAAGGGTCGTCCAGAGTGTCATAGGTTTTGAGCTGAGAACATCCAGACGTGTATTATCTTCTGCTATGAAAACAATATAGGGCATACCATAGGTCACAAGAAGTTGAGTAGCGAGGCCGGCTACATCATTAAAAGCATCAGAATCCAGGAGATAACTCGGAGTTGTCCTATCAAATTCAAAGACAAGAGCTTTGAGTTTACCACGATAAGGGGTCGTTCATTGTACTATGGCATCAAAAGGTATGAAATATTTCGTATAAGGAGTCTGAATCGTATATCCTGTTTCAGTCTTCCCTGCTCATTTTCAGCTAATAGTCTCACTAAACGTATCGATAGAAATAACAGTTTGAGCTGGCGCAAGAGTAAAATCTCTCTCAAATTCTTGTACTGGCGAGACAGATCTGATTTGATCTACTAACTCAATCCTCTTCACGCCAATCATCGTGGTAGAAGCAGATGCTCTGACCCGGAGGACTGCGGGAGAGAGAGACTGGAATACAAAAGAATATTTTCAGTTTTTGTCAGTCACTGTTTTATGTTCGGTTCAGAGTATTTCTACGAGTATTCCTGCCAATGCTTTTCACTTCGGGTTTTTGACAGTTCACTGTAGAGAGACTTGAGCCCGAGATTGTTCACAAGTATCTGGATATTGTTTACAGAGTTTCTCCTGTGCCTCACGATTTTTCAGAAAATCACCTTCAAGAGAAGTGAGATATATGTAGGATCTCAGTACATTTTCATCAGGTTCTTTAGCATATTTAGTGACAATTTCTTCTTTTTTTTGTATGTAGGAACTTTCCTGCCCTTGAGGAGTTCTCCCATTCATAGCTAATCAATTGATATACTGTTCATCGAGTGCTATAGATCTGTCAAAAGCAGTGAGAGGTTTTACATTCCTCACGATATCAGACTGGGGAAGAAATATATGACTCGTAAACACACCTACCAAAAAACATACTCCGCAAAATATGACCAGATAGATATAGCGCATGATGAACATTAGAAGTTACAGCTGCCTGCGTTGCTCCCTGCAGGTTTCACTAGAATAGGAGGAAGTGTACCTGTGAGACTATCGTAGACAACATGAGTCGTACAGAGAGCATTTCCATCATCAAGTATGACACGGAATCGTTCGAAATCTTGTTCAGAAGCACGATCAACTGTTGCAGTAGTCGTACTCATTATAGCTCAGTTCGAGAAGTATTTACCCTCTGTACCTGTGATTTTCACAAGATCAGTACCTACAGTTTTCAGAGAACCACCTCGGGTATTAAAGCTATAAACATTACCATAGATTACCAATCGATTTGAGAGTTCCCCTGGACTATCAACCCAATTCTTAGGAGTTGTCGTTGCGCCAGAAGTCGTTGCGTTAATGAGAGCTCCATCAGCTATGAGAATAGCATCGATGCGAGTAACGCTCGGATTGATGTAGATATTTCCGCCATTGGTACCTGTTTTTCGAGCAACGATAACAAGCGTTTTACCCGTACCAGAATAATCAATATTTGCATTAATCTGGACGTTACCTCCTTCGACAACGACTACTTTTTGTCCGATACCAGTCGGAGAAGATGTCGGAAGTATGACAGTTTTATCAGTGGTAAAGTTATGATAGTAATAACCATTCGTGTTTGGAGTGCTTGTCCCTACACGTTTCGCTGGTTCAGACCAATCAAGTACTGTCGTCGTATTTGGAGTATATTGGCTGGTGATATATGTAGCAATATTTGAAGTAAGGATATTGCGGAAACACGTAGCATCGGTCGTATTAGCTGAGAAACTATAGCCATATTGTCCTGATGCAATGCTCGTCTGGAGAGCAGTTTTATAGGTAGACAGAGACGGAACAGTCGACATATTGCTCACAGAGAAACATCCAGTTACATCACTTGGATAGACTCATCGTGTGACATTCCCGGCATTATCTTCAACACAATAAGCGACAACAAACGTCGAAGCATTGCCAATATTGACAGTGAGATCTTGGCTCATCTGAGCTCCCACTTCTCCTACGTGATAATAGTTTGTATTATCGACTGTTAGACATGATGTGCCAAAAGGACTTGCAGAACCTTTTGCAATAACCTTGTAGAGCACAGAGCCCGTCTTATTGATGCCTGAGCCTGCAGGGACATTACTCAATGCTTTCCAGAGACCAGAACCTCCTTCCGCAGGATCAGTAGCGGTCAGTCTCACATTTGTGCCAGATATACTTGCAGTGACCTTTGGAGCTACGCTATCGACACGGACAACTGGAGTAAATGCTGGTCAAATATTATTCGCAGTGTCTTGCACACGGACAGATGTCGTAGAAATCGGAGTACTATTAATCAATGTACGAGAATACGTCATCACATCAGGACCAATAGCGATATCGGTACTTCTCTGACCGAGCGACCAGAGACCATTTGTATCGCCATTGAGAGTCGGAGCACAAGAACAACTACTTCCGTCACTCATACCCGGTCTATCAGTACAGGTTATGACTGCTGTGATAGATTGTTTTTGCCAATACTGATGTTGAGTCGGATTGAGCTCAGTATTTTGAGAATAATTTGTGTAGTATTTGATACTTCCTTCAGGCGTAATCTCATCTTTTGTAAGAGAGTAAACAGTTGTCTGAAAACTGCTCGTACCAGTAGGACCTATATCTCCTGCAAAGAGGGTCACAGGTGCTCATCAAGTTGGGAGAGTTATACTACATTCTTTTACATCACCGAAAGATCCAGCAGGACGTGTAGTCGTACATGTCAGGTTCTGTGGAGTACCATTTACGATAATTTGACGATCTCCAGAAGTAGCAAACCATTCAGCACAACGTGCATAATCTGTACTATTTTCATTACAACCCAAATCATATGTCATAGTACTCTGGTTGGTACAAAGAGCATTACTCGAAGGAGTAACAACAAAAGTCTGAGGCGTCGCACAAGCATTACCGACACAAGTACGTATACTACAGCTATTATTTGTACTATAACCATCTCCAACTTTTACTGCACATGATACATCAGTAGCATTTGAAAATGTGTAATTCTGTGTTTTCATGGAGATAGGCCCAAGTGCTATACTATTAAAGAGATCAGTGCTGACAGTATCATATGTGAGGAAGAGCGGCGTCTGAGAACCAAGCATAAAACGATACGGATTGGTGATAGTAGCAGACGAGGCAAGACGACTACCACAACGGAATGATGCATCAAAACTACCAGCCCCCCACATCTCATCAGAGAGAGTATTACCTTTATATCCATATATACGACTACATCCCTGTACGGTATTATCATCACGAACAGTTATAGTTTTATCACAGGTGCCCGGAGTCATAGTAGTTGTCTGGCTAGCAGCTGTACCATAGAGACACGAAACTGTATAGGTTCCTGTTGGGAATGTCGTAGGGTGTTTCACACTCGTACCTACAGTGAAGAGATCAGATGTAAATGTACCAGCTGCTGTCGCATCACCAGTTTTGACAATCTTGTATCTAAAATGAGTCTTAGTTGTATCAGCTATCGCTCCACATTGAATCAATGGATAATCAGTATCAGTTTTGAGTTCAGATGGTGCAGAGACAGAACAAGCGAGTGTACAAGTAGCAGAACAAAGTCCAGTATCAGGACACTTCTGTTGACCAGTTGGACAAGTACAATCATCGAGACTACCCACACATGCATTTTTTGCTGGACAATATACAGGCTTTTCAGCAGGGCAATACCATTCACATTTTTGTGGAAGAGTACATCAATCCGCTGCAGCTCTTCGGACACTTTCTATATCTTCATGACCATTAATTTTCTGATCATCTGTACAATAAATAGCTTCTGGTGCGACAACGCCTGTACAGACGTTTGCAATACATTTTTTTATCGTACTTCCTGCAATACATGCATTTGATGGTGGAGCAACAGTCAAAATCGGAGCGGCGGTACATTGATTTGCTCCAGTGAGAGTCACACCAGTAACAACACCAGCAGCAGAAACAGTCGCTGTTGCTGTTGGTCGAGTGGTACAAGTACCACCCGTTACTGTCACAACAGGAGGAGTAGCTGCAGAATATCCAGAACCACCACCATTGGTTGGTATAGTAGCTACAGTACCAGCAGTATTTGATATAGCAGTTGCTGTCGTACCTGTAACGCCTGAAGCGTTGAAAGAAATAGTCTTAACAGTCTTTGTAGCTACATCAATAGTCGCTGTTGCTGTTGGCCGAGTAGTACACGTACCACCAGAAACAGTGACACTCGGATTAGCTGTATATCCAGAACCAGGATTTGTGATAGTAATATTTCATGCAGTATCAACAGTTGCAGTTGCGGTAACTGGAGTCCCAGTTCCTGTTGGAGGAGCAACGGTGAATGTCGTATTTGCAGGACAGGTAACAGGAACAAGAGCTGGTGGAGCACTGACGGTAACTATAGGTGTGCCAGTACAGGTCGATGGAATAGTCAGATCGCTGATAGTCGCGAGCTCACCACGCCTATTGAGTTGTGGTACTCAGGTCAATCCTGTACAACCAGTTCAGGTCAATCCTCCTATAGTCACTGTTGGGAGATTGGTAGCCGAATAACCCGCACCACCATTTGTAACCGCAAATACAAGCTTATTTGTCTCAAGAATACCTCGATTCACTTCAACTGTGGGCGTAGCAACTCTGAAAACAGCACCCGTCACAGCACCGGCTGCAATGGTCGTACCAATTGCTGGCGTATAGGGATTACATGTACCGTTACCTGGCACATCAATTGAGAGAAGTGGTATAACAACTGAGACAACAGGACTGGTTGAATAACCAGCCCCACCCGTCTCAACTGTGACACTCGTACCAGCATTACTGAGTTGTAATGTCGCTGCTACACCTGTAATCGCACCAGTAGGAGCACTAATAGCGAGTGT
>CAYUVP010000022.1:8971-12395 GCA_964448195.1 uncultured Candidatus Peribacteria bacterium
ACTGTCGGAAGTGTCGTACAGAGAGTTGTGCCTGTAAAGTTAATACCCGTCACAGATGTTCCTGTGAGAACAGCTGTAGCAGTTGGTTTGGTTGTACAAGTACCATTTACAGTAACAGTAGGAGCTGTAGTATAACCACTTCCTCCGTTGGTGACTGTTGCTGTGATACCAGTTATATTGATTGTGGCTACAGAGTTGCTACCAACAGTACCAGTAGGAGCAGCGATAGTAACTGTCGGCGCAACAGTACAAGATCCTCCTGTGAGAGTGATGGCAGTGACTCTATCCCCTGTTAGTGTAGCGATTGCTGTTGGTAGAGTGGTGCATGTACCGCCCGATACTGTAACTACTGGAGCAGAGGTATAACCTGATCCACCATTCGTAATCTGTACAGTCATGGTATTGGTCGCATCAGTCGGAGGAGTATAGGTAGTTGGTACTTCACATTTGATAGAACGAGTGGCAAGACCAAATGCATCTCCGAGAATATGCCAATTTGTGTGTGTAGTTTTTGGAGTATATTTGTTAAAGTATGGACTCAATAAATCAGTAATTGCACGATCATGAGTGCCACTTTTGATGATTATACTTCTCCCATTATCTGACCAAGATAAATATGCCTCATCTCCTCCACCCCCATCGTTATACGAACCGCCGAGATTTTTATACCAATAATTGTTTGTTTCGTTCGGATCAAATTTCATGCCATAAAATTCACAAGCTTTCTGAGCTGTTACCTTATTTCTATCAGCTATCTGAAACATAAAACTCTGGGTAACAGCCTCACTATAAAGATCCTCTCCTGGATAACTACCATCTTGATCAAATTTTGCCCCTGGATAGACATCGAGAATGAAGTCTTGGTTATTGACCCACATGGTTGTTGTTTTATCTGAGCTACACTCACATCCTGTCAGTTGATTAGATGATTCGAATTGTGCGAGAATTGGTTGTGAAAATGGGACAGTTGCAGAAAGTGTAGAAGATTTTTGACAATACATCTTTGTTGGATCTCCTAGTGGATTATGGTAATTTCTATTATAACCAGCACCTCCAACGTCCGTACGTGGATTTGAATACCCTCCCCATGCGACGATATTTCCTGGAGCTGTCGTCGGATAAGATGTAGAAGTACAAAGTCCTGTGGAGAATCTCCCTACATCTTTACACGTTGCATGACATGATTGTAAGGATCATGCTGGTGGAGTGACCCATTTTTTATTTGATGCTGTTGCGGTAAGACTGATTGATGCTGTTGCGGTTGTGCCAACTACGGGTGGCGTTACGGGTGGCGTTACACCTCCAGCGCTACCACAAATACCTGTAGAGAGCCTATATCCATCGTCACACGTATATTGACAACTATCTTCTGTTTCAGCAACAGTCGTATTGTCAGCAAATACTATTTCTTTGAGAAAATCTTTCGTAAGAGGAAAGAGTGGAGCTGTAACGTCTGGTGCATTCTCATAAGGCATCTCATGATTAGATACAAATGATGCATGAGTGAGGTCGATAGCCGGATTTTCTAGACAAGAATAGGTAGGTGCACAGGTTTTCGATTCCCATTCTGGATTAGTCTCTTTCCAATCAATATCTTTACATCCCTGAGGATATCTATGTACGACAGTCTCTCCATTTCATCTGAGCTTGATTTCTTCTGTTCCACGACCAATAATAACACCATAACATGAACCATTCGTCACAGGTTGAACAAAATCTTTTTTTTCGGAACAGTCTCTAGTTTCTACTCCCATGTCGACATTGGCATAGACACTGAGGCTAGAGAGCAGAGAGATAGATGCGATACCTATCTTTGCAAACAAAGAAATACGAGAAGTAAACATAATGAAAAAAGTTAGATTTATCTTTTACCGACACGAATAGTATAAAACGGAGCTTCGATGTTGTAGGGAGCTTCTGGATTTGTCGTTGCAAAACGCAAGCCAACATTATCCCAAAAACCAGTCGATCTATCCAGCACCCACCATGGTGGGATAATTCTGAGATTACCATTATCAAACAGCCATTTACTGGTGATAGGATATTTCTCTGGCTGTCTCTGAGACTCATCATATGCCATTTTGTAGAGGATATCAAAATTTTTCGTACGCATAAAATCATCTCTTTCTCGAAGGGTCGTCGCTACATACATTGGATTTGTACTGAGTATGTCCAAGCGAGTACCATCTTCAGCGACGAAAATAATATAGGGCATCCCGTAAGTGACAAAAAGTGACGTTGCAAAACCTTCAATAGAATCGAATGCATCAGCATCGAGGAGGAAACCTCCTGACTTGCGATCAAATTCAAATACCATAGCTTTGAGTTTTCATTGATATGGTTTTTCTCCATTCATGACAGTACCAAATGGGATACTATATTTTGTATACGGGGTTGTGATAACAAATGTAGAATTATTCACTTCGGCATTTGTTCCTGTAATGGTTTTTGCTACTGTATCGATTTCATGAGTAGCAAAAGGCGTGATGAGTGTGAAATTCTTTTCGAATTCTTGCTTTGAGAAAGATTTACGGATGCTATCATCTATTTGTATTTTTTTGATATCAATCATAGTCTCATCCGTAGAAGCTCGGAGTCTCAAAACAGTGGGAGATTGAGTCTCAAAATTGAAACTATATTTCCCCTGTGCATCTGTAGTCGTCGTATGACTCGTTCCGAGAACTTCCACTGTTGCATGAGCAATTGGCTTACCGAGAGAAGTACGCACCACACCAGAGATAGATGCTTGGACTACTGATGCAGCACAGGTATCAGGATAGAGCTGACAGAGCTCTTTTTCTAAAGTATTCTTTGTAGCAAAATCACCCTCCAACCCTGAGAGGTAGATATACGTACGGATGACATTGAGGGAACGGTTACCTGTCTTGTAAGAATCAATCAATTTTTGTTTCTCTACGAGATACTTCGTTTCCTTTCCGGTATCCGTAAATCCATCGAGACGAAAGTTATTGATCTCCATATCGAGCTTGAGTGATTCATCAAATGCAGAAATTGGTGGAGCCAGTGGCACAATCTCTGCTTTCTTTGACCAAGGGAACTGACATGAAGAAAGTATAAAAAGACACGCAACAGGGAAAAGAAAAAATTTTTTGTTCATAGGAAAAATAATATTTCATACATAATATAGAAAAGAACCTGTATCCAAAAGGAGAACATGGCAAAAAGGGTTGACAAGATTTATATACCAGACTAGATATAAGATATCTGGTATGGGCAAGTAAAAAATCACACACAAATATATATTTCTTTGTAAAAAATTTGCCTTTTTAAAAAAATACCCATAATACCTCTCTATGACACGTACAAATTACTTCTTCTATTTTTACCCTCTTTCTTGCGAAGGATAAATTGTCGTATCAAAAACACACTTTTCAACCCTTCGCACCGCGAAGGGTTTTTATTT
>CAYUVP010000023.1:0-12053 GCA_964448195.1 uncultured Candidatus Peribacteria bacterium
TCGAAAAAGGAAAAAATACCTGTATTCTTGGGAAAAATGGCTCTGGGAAGTCTTCACTTGCCAGTATCATCATGGGAAATCCCGCTTATGAAGTCACAGAGTGAACTATGACGCTCGATGGCGAAAATCTCCTCACCATGGCACCAGAAGAACGTTCTCTTAAAGGAATTTTTCTCTCATTTCAGAATGTCACAGAAATAAAGGGTATCAAGGTGAGTGAATACCTCCGAACTATCTACAATCTCCATCTTCCCCGTATTGCATCTGGTACGAATGCTCTCTCTCCAATGCTTTTTTCGAGATTTATCAAGCCTATTCTTGCGAGTTACGACATCCCTGAATCATTTATGGAGCGTGATCTCAATGTCGGATTTTCTGGTGGCGAGAAGCGAAAACTCGAAGTGCTTCAACTCAAACTGCTCAAACCAACTTATATTATCCTCGATGAGATTGACTCGGGTCTCGATCTCGATGCATTTAAGCTCGTCGCAAAAATGCTCGCAGAATGCAGTGGACCAGAAATCAGTATCATTATTATTACACATTACTTTGAGATACTCGAGAGTTTCCAGGTTGACCAGGTAGTTGTGATGGACCATGGTATTATTACACGCCGAGGTGGACAAGAACTCGCAGCAGAAGTACGACAAAGAGGCTTCAAAGAAGCAGAGTAGCCTAAAAATGGGCTCAAAGTAAAGGTCTGTCAAGCATATAGACCCTCCAAATATTTTGCATCGAGAAAAAATGCATGGTAGGATATACATATATGCCATCCAACAATTATTCTAGTGACCGCAATGAGCGTGTCATTGCTAGCAAAAACAACGCGAAGAAAGAACTCCTCGGAAAATATAAACTCCCAAAGACAACACGTTATGTCTCCTGTATCGATCTCCACGATAGCAAGACTCGTGATTTTGTGATTCAGGGACTTGCAGATCTCGGTATCGCTGTATTTATAACAGGTAAGACAACAAGTAAAAGTTCTCTCATAAAAAGTGTTCATGATTTTGACGAAGAATTTCTAGAAGGTTGTGATTTTCTCGTATCTGACAGTCATACAAGCCCCGCTCGTATCACAGCATGCATCCTTGCTGGTATAATTCCCATCGTACCAAAGAACACTCCATTCAAGGGAATGTTTTCACAATTTGATCCTATGAAATTCACTGGAAATAGTTTCGTATACGAAGGCGGGCAATACCAGATTTTTGCTTCTGTAGTGGCGCTTCTCGAGAATATGAAATTCCCAGCTGATCGTGAGATTCTCCTCAAAAATGTCGTCGGAACACTCTAAATAAACCTAAAGACAAAAAGGGCTCCAAACGTTTTGCGTTATGGGGTCTTTTTTATATGATAGTTCCGTGAAAAAGTTTTCCTTCCCAAAGATACAATTCCTGACAAAAAAAAATAAGAATGATGGCCCTCTTTGGAAAATATCTACAAAAGTGCATCAGGCACGAGCAGATATCCTCGTCAAATCACGCACAAATAAAAAACCTCGTACTTACTACTTTTTCGAAGTCCTTAAATGGTTAAAAAATTATTTTAAGGCTGTTGGTTGGTTATTTCTAGGATGACTCATTATTTTAGGTCTGATTGTTCTTTTTACGACTCCTATTTTCTTTCTCAAACCAGAAAAAATAGAAGTGGTATTGCGACCTGAACCAGTTTTTGATAAGAATGCCATTACTTCAATTTTACGAGATTTTTCGGGGAAGAATATTTTCTCCATTACAACAAAAGACATATTTACATCACTTTCAGAGAATATCCGACATATAGCATCAGTAGAAAAAACACTTCTCCTCCCCGATGGCCTCCGCGTCACAGTCACTTCTTTCCCTGCATCATATAGGGCGTTTATAGGAGAAGAAAAATTTCTCTTAACAGAAAATGGTCAGCTCATACCAGATATACCAGAAGTAGAAGTCCCCGCAGTTCAGATATACCATCTTATACAGGATACAAGTGTGAGTAAAAAAACTCCCATCTCTGATAGAGACATGTACAATATATGACTTGCTCTTCAAAAATGGAGAAACACTCTTTCTAGCCTGCCCATCAACGAATTAAAATTCTACGATCAGGAAAAAGAAATTCATATTGTTACAAATAAAACACGCTGTATTTTCTTGCTCGAAAATGCTAGTTGACAGATTGATTTAATGGAAAAAATGATAGCTCAGGGGCACATTGTTGTTCAGAGACAAAAATACATAGACATGCGTATGCAAAACCGTATCTATACTTGTGCAGAAACAGAAGGCGCCTGCAATATAAATATCAAGAATATTTACGGAAACTAAACAATTTGACGTACGAGACCCCGGAGAGTCAAAAATATATCTGAAAGCGTATTTGTCCTAACAACGATTTTTGTCACATCCCAGAGCTTCTTTGGTATTAAGTCTTTCTCATAAGAGCTATCGAGAAAAAAATCCCCAAAGATATATATTTTTAGAAAATCATATTTTGATTGAAGATTTTGATTTTTCAAAGCTCTCTCTCGGAACGTTTTATTATGAAAAATGTACATAGTGAAAGATTCTGCAAAGTCCTCATACTGATTAGATGTAGAATACCCAGATACAAAATCAGAAGATGACATCCCTGAGAGCATGACGGTCGGCTCAGACCATGAAATGTCGTAAAATTTCTTAGAAGGATCTGGTGTTAGACCTTTCTGGCGTAAGATATAAATATCAACCATATGTCCTAGTTCATGAACGAGGACTTTACCAACCTCGGAAAGAGATTGTACTTTGCCCGAAAGAATTATAGATTCGTTGCTCATCTGGCCACGTGGGCTAACTCTCGTTGGATCAACAATAATTGGAAAACCCCAGAGAGATTCTCGAAAATATTTACCCGTAATAATCGTATTAATTGTTTGAAGGTAACCACTTGGGAAAGAAAGATTTTCTGGATTTATTTGCACTTTAACTGGACTCTGAAATATATCTGGTTGTCAGGAATTATCAGACTGATTTACATCTATTTTGGGCGATATTATCTCTTTTGTTGCAACAATACGTACATTGATCTTGCTCGCTTTTTCAGGTGGGATGGTTGCGAGGGCATTATTAATATCATCACTGTGTGCTGCAAAATATGTATTGGGATTCTCCTGATTATCATACCTATGTCAGAAAAAAATACTTCTTTGTTTCTCGGAGTGATTGACGACATATGTCACTACAGGAGCTAATTTCTCATGAGACTCCTCACTAGAATTGTACCATCGAACTACACCAAATAAGGCCTGGAAAGATGATACAATAATGAGCGCTCAAAAGAAAACTCCAAAAAAGAGAGTCGTATACGAAGAATTATTTCAGAATTTCATAGAGGAGATTTATAACGGCATTCACGATAATGGTGGCTGATATCATGACTAGAAAACCGAGTAATACAGACAATATCTTTGATTTTGCAGACTCTTTCGCTTCTGCATTGACAGGAAGCACCATGATAAGACCGATCCACACAATGATACCAATTGCTACAATACTCGTTAAAATTTGGACTCTCTTCACTATTGTTGCCGTCATCTTACGAAAATCAGATCATGATTTTTTTACGTCGAGATTAATGTCTGCTTCTGATTGTATGCCGGTAGCAGGATTACAATTTTTGAAATCTTGTTTGATGTCCCCTCATTGAAAAACACAATTGGCGGCAAAGCAAAACATGCCCGAAGCTATAAAAAATCATGTAATAATAAGAGAGAGAAGAAATTTCATACTATGAATTATAAACGAATATGGATTATGAAGTTGATCAAAAAGTAAGCAAAAGGTATAATTGCGAGACCAATTACAACGTAAAAGAGAGACACAAAAGCTTTTGTCATCTCTTCCGTACTACCTGGTGCCCAGAGGAGTTTCGCCCCAATATATATGATATATACGACAGCTATCACTCCGAGAAATACAAAAAGCCAGAACTGAATTTCTTTGGCCACAGAAGCGTAGTCAATATTTCGGTCAACTGAATTCACTTGTGGTATCACATCTTCTGTTGCACTATTGAGATCTCATTGGAGATTAGCTGAAAAAACATTCAACGAAAATAGAGAGAAGAATACAATAAAGAATGTAGTAATTTTTTTGAGCATATTTAAAATCGTAGAGAATTTGGCACAAGATCAATGAGCGATATGATTGCCCAAGCGGTAAATGCTAAGATCACTCCTGTGAAAATTGCTATCATATACTTTTTTGCATTTTCTGTTTTCTCTTCATCACCAGTAGACATGACATACATGATACCCACGACACACATACCGAGAACGGCAGCAATGGCTGCAATATCTTGCAACATAGAAACAATTGATGAGAAAAAGTCTTTGATTCACTCCTCACCAGATCATGATTTGATACTATCTCATGGGAGACCGTGAGAAGAATCCAACACATTTTTGAGTTCTGCAAAAGTGTGGGCCGTATAGGCAAATATTATATATCCAATATATTTCATAAAGTAACGATAATAACATAAGCAAGAAGACCGACAATAATACCGACAAGTGCATCTTTGATAATTCCTTTTCCTTTTTCAGTTTGTTCAGAGTTGGCACCACCCATAACCATGTAAAAACCTCCAAGTATGATCATAAGAGTCGCAGCTATAGCCATAAAAGTTGTAAATACAGGTACCATACCGAGTAAATAATCGATGATATTGTCTACCCCTTTATCTGTTGGTATCTGAGGTCGGGTTGTTGGGAATATCTCCATAGGGTCAAATGTATATCTTACACTTCCTATATCAGCCGTTGAGGTCGCAAATACAGCTGAGGAAGAAAGAGTGACACTGATGAAGAAAAGTGATGATAATTTCATATACTTATTTATTCTGCCATATTTTAAACCTGATTGCAAAAAAGATTGCATAAAAATGACTTATTATTAGACTCTCGGGGTATTTTTAAATTCATTTATGACTGCATTGACACTGATTTCAGCTATTATCCTTATTGTACTCGTACTTTTACAAGTGCGCGATGGTGGACTCAACGTATCCCTCACAGGCACACTCCAGGCTCCTATAGAGAAAAGAGGGCCCGTAAAAACTCTCCATATCTCTACTATTATTGTTTCCTGTGTATTTATCGGCTCTTGTATAGCTTCATTTTTAGCGTAATTCCTTTTTTTCAACTAATACACTATGAGTGTTTATTCTGAAATAAAAAAATATCTCTTCTATCTTGTTGGCTTTTTTTGTCTCGCACTTTCTGCCCATATTGTTCTCCTCTACCTCTATAGTGACGCCCAAACTTACGCTATAAATGGAGGCACTATAAATATAGGTATTATAGGCAAAAAACCTGCCATAGATATCCTCAGCATCGATACAAAAGTAGATAACAACAATAATGATACGCTGCTCCACTTTCTCTATAGAGGTCTCCTGCGATACTCAAATGAAGAGAAAAAAATAGTTTCCGACCTTACAAAATGCTCAATCGAAACTTTCCCTACAGTTCGCTGTACGCTAGAAAAAGATGTGTCTTGGAGTGATGGGACAAATATTACTATTGATGATATCATTAGTACTTATGAATTCTTCAAAGAAAATGCCAAAAATGAAAATACAAAATCCCGTCTAGAAACATTAGAAGTTCAAGAAGACAAAGGCGATGCTGTTTTCCTCTTTAAATCAAAAGATGCAACAACGCTTGATTTATTATTCTTGCCCATACTCAACAAAAAAGACATCATCTGATTTGAAACTCATACAGACATTTCACAGAATCTATTTAGTGGCCCCTATGTATACGACAATGAAGATAATAAAAAATGAGTTCTTTTATTAAAGAAAAACCCATATTTTAAAAGTGTTTGAATAAATCAATATTTTGATCAGGTACGGTTTGGGTTTGATGAAAACCAAAAAGAGCTGCAAAAAACAATTGATGCTGATGTTATCCTCTCTGATAACATGACCGATATACCAAATACATCTTCCTATACGCGTCCAGTCATGTACGGAATATTTTTAAACGCATCCCAACTACCAAATACTCTCCGTAATGCTATATTTAGTGATATATTCTCTCAGCTTGATTTTTCAAAGATTGATGCTAATAAATTTCAACGTCAGCAAAATATATTCTTCGGTGAGATACCGACAGATATCAAAAAAAATGCAGAAAAATTATTTCCAAAGACTTCAAACGCTCTTGGCTATTATTTTGGCGGAACCAAACCAATAACAGTTACACCACCAACGACACCGACAAAACCTGAAAAGACATTGAGTTATTTTAATAAACCTAGTAATGTCTCTCCTGTTTTCTCTTCTACTGAACTCGTAGAGATATGAGGAATAGCTCCACGATGAACAACAAAAGTCAGTATAAATGATTATACTCTTCAGAATTTTATTCCAAGTAAAAGACAATTCACCTATAATGCTAAAAAAGAATACAAGAATCTAGCTGATGGCATAAACACGTATCGTGCAGTTTTCTTTGCTGGGAAAAAAGTGCTCGGGCAAGAATCAATCACTCTCTATTACAACTCAGACAGCAAAATACTTCAAACACTCAAAGAGGAATATCAAAAATGACTTCAATGAGATTTAAAAACACCAGTACCAATTCCCGAGATAACAAACACTACCCCCCTCGACCCAACAAAACTCTATAAAGACGGCAAACCATTTGTTATGAGGATATTAATACAGAATGAAATAGTCTTTTTCCCCGAAATAGCAGAACAAATAAAAGAAAAACTTTCTGAATTAGGAGTCACTGTTGAAATTATCTCCATACCTGTTGGAGAGGTAAAAAAAAGCATTCAAGATCCAAATTTTTCCTATGATATAGTCCTCACGGGCATTAATTTAGGAATATTTCATTACAATATACTCCCCTTCTTTCATTCAGGACAAGCAAAAGAATGATACAATGTCTCTAAACTCCGAAATCCATCTCTAGACAGCCTTATGGAAAAAATGACTGAACAAATGTTTTATAATGCTCCTGATAAATTACGAAACCTCGAGGTAAATGCCAGTAGAATCCTAAATCAAGAATCTATTTTTTCACCAATTGCTTCACCTTTTGAGTACATTTCTCTAAAAAAGACTGTTTTATGAATAACTCTACCTGAATTCCTCCCTGGACGGGAATCACTCCTAGAGGTTATTTCAAAAGGTTACTTTAAACAAGGCTATAAACGTTCCGGAGAGTTAAAAACATTTTCCTGATTCTTTGTTTGGCTAAAAAATGAACTCTTCTCCCATATATAAACACTTAGTCCATGCCTGGCAGATAACTCTCAATGGACAAAAAATCAGGAAATTAAATTTCTATGGTTCTATAATGGATACCATAATACTATCTGGTACTCTCATATACCAAATATGATTTGTATGGCTCGATATAATGCAAAAGAAATCAACTTTTTTTAGCTGGCTTCTCACATTTGCAGAAAGCCTACTTGGGAATCACGGTGCCACCTTTGTATCCAGTCTTCTCATAATTGGTCTTTTTTATTTCTTTGCAAATTTCCTGCTTAAAAATGTTTTTAATGCAGGATTAATTTATATGATCCGTGCATACAATACGAAAAATGAACGAGAGTATCGTATGATGTCTGCTCTCACTTTTGGGTGGAAAAAATCTATCAAGCTGGCAGAATATCATTCACTTCTATTTTGGTCAAAACCTGTTTATATTTTTTATATATTTTTTTGGTGATATAGATTACTCGAGTGACAGTGGTGAATCATCTTTAGTATAGCTGCTATATTTTTAATAGCACTCATTATTACCCGTTTCTTATTTGAATATGCTCGATATTTTATTATTGTCAATAACGCATGAGTTTTTGAATCACTCTGACTTTCTCTCACCATGGCAATAGAAAATATAGGCGTCACTCTCCGCATATTTGTATCACTTTTACTTGTCTATTTCAGAGAAATCATTCTATTGTTTGGTATATTTTTACTTCCTTTTATCATGAGTTGGCTCGTTGCCTTAGGATTAGCCCCTATTTTTCTCCAGGGGGTATTTATCTTTATAGCTCTAGTATATTTTGCTTTTTTGATTATAGTCTCGGCGATGAACTCTGTTATAGAGATTTTTGTAGAATCTCTGTGGTATTCGGTTTTTCGCGAAAATACTGCTCACTCACACGAATCTTCTCATGGATCTCATGAGACAGAAACTCATCACCAAAGCCATCATTAATACTTATTTCATATGGATAAACTTTCTGTGCTTACTGACCTAGCTCAAGGTTTTTTTACAAATCTTGGGATAGATTTCACGAATCTCGAAGTACAAGTTCAAGATTCAGACAAGGATATATATATCGTAAAAATAGCATCTACAGATTCCCCTCTTCTCATAGGCCCTCATGGTCGCACTCTCGAAGAAACACAGAGCCTTCTGATGCAAATGGCGGAAAACAAACTCCAACTACATTGTCTGATTCATCTAGAGATAAATGATTACCTCGCTGAAAAACAAAAACGTCTCTTTCTTATAATTGACAGAAAAGTAGAGCTTGCACATAGAAACGGTATTGATCAAGTAGTTTACGAGTTAACTGGATACGAGAGAAAACAAGTACACGCTTATATTTCCGAAAAATACCCAAATATTGCAACGAAAAGTATCGATGGTGAAAAGGGTCGAGAACTTCACATCATGCTTAGAGAAGGCGTTCTGCCAACTGGAAATAACGACTCCTACAACTCATCAACAATTACCGCAAAACACAACTCAGACACAACCGCAGACTTAGAAAAACTCGATCTCGACGGCACAAATATATAATTCTGTTACCTCTTATTCATATATGAAAAAAATAATTTTATTTATCTTAGTTATAGCTTCTTTTTGGGTAGCAATTCCCTGGTCTAACTTAGGTCTCAAGTTTCTCGATACATGACTCGAAGACTATAAGCTTGGGCTTGATTTACATGGCGGAGTGGAGATTGATTATCTCGTAGATTTCCCAACAGATATGGACCCCGCAAGACGGCTTCAGGTAACTGAAGACATGAAAACTATTCTCGATGGACGAGTTCGTCGTATTGGGACAACAGAACCCACACTCAATACTGCAAATTATGGTAATGAGACGCATATAGTTGTCCAAATACCGACTCCAAGTGAAAATGACCACCTCTCCCCCACTGAAAGACAAAAAAAAGACGAAGATTTTATTACTGAAGCAAAATCTGTTATTGGTCAAGTAATAAAGATACAATTCAAGGAACCTCGACCAGATTCTGAGTTTCAAGAAATTCTGAAAAAAAGAGAAACAGTTACAATGGCTATAGAAAAAGACTTTTTATCAAAAATAATTCCGTTTGACGCCTGGTCTCAAAAAATGGCTGATACATATGAAAATACTTTTGCCTTGAAGGCATGAGAAATGTCAGTATTAAATGGAGGCAATGTAACCCTCGATACTCTTAAGAAAACTCTTGGGAAAGATATAAATATACAATGAAAAAATCAATACTCAGGAAAAATAGAAGGAATATCACTCTGAGATAGAAAATGAACAGGTTTTATATTCTTATCATCTCTCGATAATAAAGTTATAACAGGCCAATCCCTCCTTGATGCACGTCTGCTTTTCGTTGATTCAGAGCCACTGAAATTCAGACCAGCAATTGGAAAAAATGGGCAGAAACTCGACGAGAAACACCTCATAAATACAATCCCCAGCACAGATCCTACAACAGGACAGTATGTAGTAAATCTCGTATTTGATTCAGAAGGTCAAAAAATGTTCGGAGATATAACAGAGAAAAATATTGGCGGCGTTATTGCTATATTTCTCGGAAATCGTCTCCTAACTGAACCACGTGTTTCGTCTAGAATTGATGGGAATGCCATCATCACATCTGGAGGCGAAGTTGATAGCAAAGCTTGGGCAACAAACCTGAGTAAAAGTATCAATGAAGGTATTGTCCCTGTTGGAATTTACGAACACAGTGAAAATATTATTGGCCCAAATCTTGGTAAAACATCATTGAGACAACTCATAATAAGTGGTATAGTTGGTCTAGTTTGTATTTGTGTATTTTTACTATGGAGATATGGTTTATCTGGTATTGTCGCATGAGCTTCGCTCGTTATTTATGTCTTTATCCTACTCGCACTCGTACGTATAATGGGTGTCACGCTGACGCTCTCTGGAGTTGCCGGCATAGTCCTCTCACTTTGAGTGGCTATTGATTCAAATATTCTCCTCCTGGAACGAGTGCGTGACTTTCTTGAAAAAGGAAAAGATATGAAGACCTCTCTAAAATTAGGTTTCCAAGAAGCATGGTCAGCAGTTTGGGACAGTAATCTTACATGACTTCTTGTTGGTCTTGTTCTGTGGTGGATGGGAGTAAGCCTAGTAAAAGGTTTCGGGCAAATGACAGTTTTGGGTATTATAGTTAGTCTCCTCGTCGTCAAATACATCTGCAATCCTCTCACTATTTGGCTCAGAAATAAGATTAGCTAAATAATCTCATTCTTTAAAAAACTCCACAAAATGTGGAGTTTTTTAATACACTCTTTTCCGATAACACTCTTCACACACAACTCTCTCTGGTCTGTCTGGAGAGTAGGTGGTGATAATGTCTGTGTGACATTCGCAGCACGTACGCTCGTAGAGCGTACGTGGGTTTCTGAGCTGCATACGTTCTGTATGCCTCCGATCTGGATGTTTCGTTGGAATAGGGAGATGGTGTTCTATGTAGAAGGCTAACTCTTGCTTGATGATCTTAAATGGTTTTCCTGTGATTTCACATTTCACCACTCATGAGAGGAGGGTATCAATATTTTTCTGAGCTTGTTCAAATCAGATAGTCTTTTCATCATAGTCAGAGATAGGCAGAGGAATAAGAGCGCTACTTCCTTCAAATGTTTTTTCCGGTGCATTGTACCAGTTCCATCCACGAGACTTCACTTCTTCTTCTGTCATAGGGAAGTATTCCTGTGCTACTGTCTCATTATACCCAAATGGACTGAGTTCATGAGGAAAGAACTCTCACCATTCTCCAGTAGAGATCATGTGGTCAATTATTTTTCAACACAATTGTTCGTATTCTTGTGTGGAGTAGGGTCGATTGAGGATGCAGTTTTTTTGATTTTTGAGTGAAATGTTCCCGAAACAATTCTTACACGAATGACAAAAATGAAGATAATATCCATCAATACTTCACCAAGAGTATGCAGCAAAAGCGACATTGCTAGCAGGGAAAGGGCTCAGACATTCGAGAGCCCATTCACCTGATGTATAATTGCAGTCATACGAATTTTTAGCTCCTCTACCTGTCGAAACATAGCGGAGGCTTTCACCATCGATATAATTGAAACAGCTGAAACAATCAGAACATGAATTGAGATAGTCTCAAAGGCAGTTTTCGTTCTTAATCCCGTGTAGACAACGATGCGGTATTTTTTGGAGCATTTCATGGAAATGTTTTTGGAGCACAGGAAGATGGCTTTCTAAAGATATTTTTTCTTTCTCTTTTTTGTATTCTTCAGGAGTGTACTCGACATTATTGATACAATAATTCTTCCCATGCATACTGAAACAAAACAGACAATTTGAGCAGTTTTTACAGTCATAACAGAACGTGCAGTCCTGACAATCATCGAGATCTTGAGAAAAATAACATCGATAGCTCCTATTTACATCCACGATTTGATAGCAATATTCTGAATCATACGATTGATAGAAGTCGATACAATTTTTTGATCCGTTTCATTGATAACCATAGAGGAGGTTTTCACCAGCAATATTTGATACGACCATGTAACAATTCTTGAGATGATCAGAGTGAAGTGTGTATTCACTATTCTCGAGATTTTTTCCCGTTGTAGATGGAAGTGGGACGTTTTTTTCGAGCTCACTAAATTGGTCAAAAAATACACAATTGAAATCAAAATCTCTTCCATAGTCTCATGCTGACCATTCATCACTCCACCATACTTTTTGATCATAGACAGGATATTCCTTTTCTTCTGAATAGAGAGAAAGGATATCTTTTCCCTTCAGTTGTATCAATGGCAGCTTCCTTGT
>CAYUVP010000024.1:0-12017 GCA_964448195.1 uncultured Candidatus Peribacteria bacterium
GACAAATTATCTCAAAAATGCACATATAGAACCAACATCTAGTGGATTCGATTTTCTCCCAAATATGGAAGTGGAAATCACAGATTTTGACCAGTGAGTGAAAGTCATGAAACTGCTCCAGGATTTAGATGAAGATGATGATGTGGAAAAAGTCTGGACAAATGGTGTCTTCGATGATATACTGCGGGAGAAAATAGAATTATTCCTAGATTCAAACGGTTTTCGTTAAAACTCGTTCTTAACAATTTTATACTATGGCAGAGGATACACAAATTGGTGGTACACAAGGAGGACAGTCTGGGGGTACTCAAGATGATAGTCAGTCTGGAGGCGGACAACCACTTCCTGGATTTGACCCAGCTGCAGCAGATGCATTTTTCAAAGACCTTATTGGACGGTACAATACAGATGACAATCAAATCATCATGGATCTCGTATCGTTTCATCCTCTCACACAATTTGATGAAAAAGAATTCGTCAACCTCCTCGAACACTCACTTTCTCTCTCTGTGGCTGAGAAAAAACGTGTCGTTGATGCTATTCCAACTCTCTCTCAGTATCAGATTGATGAGCTCAAAAAAGTGTTTACAGAAGAACGTGAAGAATTCCGTAAACTCATGCCAAAAGAAGGAGACACTATCAAAAAGCTGGTGACCGATAAACGTGCTGAGTGGACACAACTCAAACAAATCTATATCGATGAGCTCAAAAATCGTCAAAAATCCAATGAAGATGCAGGTAAAATCGACGACCTAAAGAAATCTCTCGGTCTCGATGAAGAGGAAGGGAAATAATTTCTCAAAACAATTTTAAAATGCCCATTTTTTGGGCATTTTTTAGATTGCGAGCATCTTTTAGTCCTTGTCATGGGGTATAGACTTGCGAAGATATAAAAAAATATATCCTTAAATAGAGTATTATTCTCTTCTTTTTTATGAAAAAATCATTTTTGTACTTGTGTTGTTTCTTTGCTCTTTTTTCTGGGAATAATATTTTTGCGTACACAAGTGATGACGTCACTATTGCAAATAGTCTCGCTGATGCCGATATCATAGTACCGCACAAGAATAATCTCGATGCTTATAGATTGGATGAGACTATTTCTCGACAAGAAGTGATCGGCATGGCCCTCAAGCTCAAAGGTGTGGCACTCCCTCTAACTTATGATTGCAAGGGATATTTCACAGATGCAAATTTTAGCAAAGAAAGTGCTGATGCTTGGGTCTGTCGAGCAGTTGAACTCGCAGCTGATCGTGGTCTTATTACACAAGAAAATAAGATAACACGACCTCGAGATAACATCACAAAAGCAGAAGCTCTTGCGATGATATGGAAAGGCGCTGGTATGGATACGAATGTTTCGACAACTCCGGAGAAATTTTATGATGCGAATAATGTCGTTGCTGTTCAATGGCAAGAAGACTTGCTACAGTCGGCACGAATTGCAAACATCATTTCGCCAACTCGGACTGGAGATAAATGGTTTTGGAAACACAATACTCCGGCTACTCGAAAAGAAATATTTGCTATTATCTCAAAATTTCAGGCGCTCAAAGATATCGGTAAAAAAATACCTCACCTCTCATTTATGTCGGGAGAAGCAGAATATATACCAGGTAATACAAAAATTCTTAGTTCAGATGCCACTCTCGTGAAAGACATACAGGATAAAAACTTCGATAGCCTCATCAGTTTTCTCGGTTCACAGGCATCATATGTGCGCATAGATTGAAGTGTCATGTATATACTCGAAAAATCTCCTGACCGATGGGGTTCTGTAAAATATTCCAGCATCACAGCGATTATGGGGAAAGTAGTACAACAGTATTCAACCTACAATCCTTACGATAGAGCTGTTCGAGCTATGCTCAAACAATATAATCTTGCCTCTGAATCTGATTTCTACAATCTCCCCTACGGCCTTCTCTGGGAACAAACAAGAAACTTCATAGAGACATATTTCGTTGATGAATTTAATAATGCTCGCATCATCTACCCCGAATGATCACCAGTTATACCATAAGAATTTTTCTCTCAAAAATCAAAAAAGGACACTTACACTCACTTGTTATCATATTCTACCCATGCATATCGCTCTCCTCACTGGATGAATCTCAGCAGAACGTCCTATCAGCCTCCGAAGTTCAGAAGGATTACAGAGTTTTCTCTCAGAAACTGCACATACGTATGATGTCTATGATATTCCGACTCAGATCGATGAATTTCTCGCAAAGTATCAATCGTACGACATGATATTTCCATATCTCCACGGTCGATATGGGGAAGATGGGATTATTACAGGTCTCTGTGAAACACTCGGTCTCAGATATATAGGAAGCCCGAGCACTTGCCATGCTCTATGCATTGATAAGTTTCGTACTAATTGCGTGGTATGAGAAATAGAAAAATACACAAGTAAACCTTGGCAGATACATATACCGAAGACTTGGTTTCCTGGTGTTACTTCATTTGAAGCAGTTGATATCGCTCAAGGAACTTCGGACCTACCTTATCCTCTCATAGTAAAACCAAACACAGGTGGAAGCTCGACTGCAACTTCTAAAGTAACTACTTACGAAGAACTCATAGAGGCTATGGAGAAAGTGAAAAATCTGTCCCCAAAAGAGACACTCACTCTGTGAGGAAAGCAGTTTCCGGGTTTTACCGATCAGCCAATTGTACAAGAATGTATAGAAGGAGAAGAATACACAGTTGGTATTTGCTGAACAGCTAATAATCCTACTGCCCTCCCACTCATGCAAATAGTGAATGTAAAAGCAGAACTCTTTGACTGGCAAGAAAAATATGAATCTGATGGTACGAATGAGGTATTCCCAGAAAACATCAATGTAGATCTCAGAGAACGTCTAGAAGCCGCTTCAAAACGTATTTATTCTTCTCTCGGTTGTAGTGGTGTCGCTCGTATCGATTACCGAGTCCGTGGTGATGAAATTTTCTTCCTTGAGGTCAACACGTTTCCAGGTGCGACAAAAGCTTCATTTATACCAAAAATGTGGCAAAAAAGTGGACACACTATGGGCGAATTCATCGAAATGCTCATCCGGGCAGCTACAAACTAAGCTGAAACCTCAGACGTCAGAGATGTAGTCCTATCATCGTATTGATTGGTGACAATATTTGTTTCTTCCTCGTCTACACGAGTCAAATAGTCAGGATCAAAGAAAAGCTGTAGTTCTGATGATAAAAATGGAAGGATAGTCGTGAAACGCTCTTTCTCTAAAATATTGAAAGGGCTATATCATGGTAATCTAGCGAACCATTCAGCATCAACTACGTCATTTGTGAGATATGTTTCGAGAAGCTGAGGCTTAAGTGTTTTTTCGCCATCCAGAGGATCAAGGATATACCATTGATCATCGTCTCAGAGAAATATGACAGCACGGTGTCATTGAAAAGCATAAGAACGTGTAGATACATGTCTATAAGCATCAAAGACAGTTTCAAAAAATTGTGTTTTTCGGGTATTCAGTGCATCTACGAAAGCTTTTTTATCTGTAAATGAAGACAATGTTTTATTAATTTTTCCAAACCGAATCAGATCATTTGCATCACCCTGAGTGATAGATGGATTAAATATCCTCAGAGTATCAACAAAGGCTCCAATATTTTTTCGTGCTATAAAGGAACAGCTAATAGGTTTCAGGCTCTCATCATTTACAGAATATGAAGAGATAGATGAGAGAATAAAGCCACCATTTTCAGCTTGGAGAAAATTATCTGACGGAGCAACCATCGACAGATATATACGTCGAACAACAGGGTCCATACCACCTGCTGTAGGTGCATCAATGGTTCACGATACGTCTTCTGACAAAGAAGGTAAAACTGGAACAACAGGCTCAACAGTAGCAGAAGCATCTGCTGTTATGGGTGGTAAAATTGGGTCTGATGAGATTTCATCACCGAAAGAAAAGCCACTAAAAACAATAAGAATTCAGATAACAACGGTGAGATTCTTGAGAACCATAGGAAAATATTCTCGTAAATGGTATGAGTATGAAAAAGGAAGTCAAAAACAGCTCTCTTGACTAAAAAGTATATTGATAATTATAACCTCTTTCCTATACTTATTTCCATGAAAAAGACCTCTTTTACACAGATTACCCTCTCTCTTTCCCTCCTCATATTGGTAGCATTCTTGATTCGATTTGAAGAGCAATACATCTGGCTTCATGTTCCCCGTGTTATTTTTGGTTCTATTATCGTACTTTTTTTACCAGGCTATTGGATTACTCTCTGAGTTTTTCCACTTTCTGGGACTGAACGAGTCATAGACCCATCCGAAACAACAAATTCAGTACCCCGTGAAGATGATGCTCCTCACTCTATCGATTTTCTAGAACGCTTTGTTCTCTCTGTAGCACTCTCTATATCCAGTGTCCCCCTTCTCCTCTTCTATATCAACTTCCTCTGAGTGCCTCTCACTATTTGGAGTGTATTTTATACTATCTGTGGAGTCACCCTTCTAGGAATAGTATGATCGGTTTTTGTCCAATACCGCCATGGAAAAAACAAATAAAATTTGGTATATAGCATGGGCATTTTTGTGAGTTACAATTGGTTATCTCTCATTTCAATATAACCTCTATCCTCATTTAACCTCTATGTGTATCATCCTCGGGGTAACACTCGGAATACTGATAGACTCAATGGGCCCAATATCAGGTACATATACGTACCCTTGGAGACAGATTTGGAGAGAAATGCGGATCAAGAAGATTCCCACCTGAAAATACGCACTCTTCATTCACTCAAAAATTGTATTTCCGACGATACTTACTCTGTATCTCATTTTGCTCATAGTTCAAAAACTACAATTCATAACTCCTGAATGGCGTTCATATGCGACGATAACAATTGAGAATCTTCAGCTCCTCTGGGTTACTCTCATTTCTGCATTTATCTCGATGTTTCCATGATTGCCAGAAGAACAATACCAGATACACTATAATTCACCCCTGAAAAACACTTTGACAGTTTTGTTTGTATGCTTATTAGCCTATGGAGGAATGTGGTCAGTATTCTTGGAAATTTCACATTTTGGACAAGTGGCTCCCTATATCTCTCTCGGTGTTGGTATGCTCATAGCTCTTATTAGCATATCTATACTCTCTGAAGATATTGAACCAAAAAACACGACTACGATTCCCAACTCTTCTCCAAATATATGATAAAACTCATTATACAAATCCCCTGTAAAAACGAAGAGCATACACTCCCTGTGACTTTTCACGATCTGCCAAAAAGTATTCCCGGAGTAGAGAGTATAGAATATCTCATTATCAACGATGGGAGTACTGACAAAACAACAGAAGTAGCAAAGCAGCTCGGGATCCATCATATTATAGAGTTTAAAGCAAATCGAGGGCTTGGAACAGCTTTTCATCACGGAGTTATGCATGGCCTTATGCTCGATGCTGACATCATAGTCAATACTGATGGCGATAACCAATACCCTGGTAATAGGATTGCTGATCTCATACAGCCAATTCTTGCAGGACGGGCAGAAGTCGTCATAGGCAACAGGAACCCCGGACACAATATCCATTTTACCCCTTTTAAACGTTTTCTACAGCGTCTCGGGAACAAAGTTGTCAGCTTTGTTGCTGGACAAAAACTTCCTGATTCTGTGAGCGGTTTTCGTGCTTATTCTCGGGAGGCACTCTACGAGATAAATGTAACTTCTCGTTTTTCCTATGTTGTCGATTCGCTGATTCAGATCTATAAAAAAGGTCTTGCTATAGAATGGATCGATATTGAGACACATTCCTCTACTCGTCCTTCTCGTCTCTTCCGCAATCTCTGGGAGCATATCTGGAAAACAATGATCAATATCACAAAAGTCTATATTCTCTATGAACCATTAAAGGTATTTTTTGTTCTCAGCCTCCCTTCACTTCTGATAGGGCTCGCTGGTGTAACGAGATTTATCTATCTCTACTATTTCACTGGTGTCGGTCGTGATGCCATACAATCACTCATTATCTCTGGAGTATCTATAACAATTGGTATTACACTTTTTTCTCTTGGCATTATCGGAGATTTGATGGCAAAGAATAGAACTCTCGCAGAACAACAACTTTCTCTCCAAAAAAGACAGCGGTATCCACGAGAATAATTCTTGCATTCCAAAATAACATAGGATATACTTTTTTTGTATATTTTTTTTCGTATTTTCTATGTCAAAACACCGCCGAGTTGATCTCTCTGATTTTCGTATTAAACCAGGGGAAAATATCCACATGGGGAAAATAAAAACTGATGATGTCGGAGATTGGGATGAGGAATCAGCCATGAAACGACTCGAAAAGAATCGTAAAAAAATCATTGAGCTCCAAGACACTCTCTACGCTGAACATAAACAATCCCTCCTCGTTGTATTGCAAGCAATGGATGCAGCCGGGAAAGACTCAACCATAAAATATGTCACTCAAGGGATAAATCCTCAGGGGTGTAGCGTCGTATCTTTCAAGCAACCCAGTTCAGAAGAGCTCTCTCATGACTTTCTCTGGCGAATACACCAGGAAGTCCCTTCAAAGGGAAAAATTGGCATCTTTAATCGAAGCCATTATGAAGACGTCATCATCACTCGTGTTCATGAGATCATCGACCGAGATCTCATAAAAAAACGATATGATCATATCAATGATTTTGAGCGTATGCTCTCGGATCATGGAGTCAAAATAGTGAAAATCATGCTCCACATATCATCAGAATACCAACTCAAGCGCATCAAACATCGTCTCGAGAAACCAGAAAAAGCATGGAAATTTCAACCATCAGATATGGAAGAACGAAAGAAATGGCCAGAATATATGGAAGCATTTGAAAAAGCTATCGAGCATACCTCTACGAGCTACGCTCCGTGGTTTATAGTACCTGGGGAAAATAAATGGTTTCGCTATCTCGTTGTCAGTGAAATAATCCTCCAGGCCCTCGAAGACATGGCGCCAGAGCTTCCAAAACCAAATTTTGATATCAAGATCATGATGAATCCAGAGTTTTTGAAATAAATATGATTAATATTCTTCATTATTCTGCATTTGATGAATTTGATGATGTAGAAGAAGAAATGCCGTACAATGAAAATTTGGTACATTCTTGGTTCAGCGAAAATTTGCTTCCCGTTACAACTAAAATCAAAACTGCAGTGGCTCAGGTGGATTTTCAGGAAAAAAGAGATATCCAACTCGTTATCCCCCTCGACATAGATTCAGGAACAGAACCAGCAATTTCGATAACTGAGATGGCAATACAAAATCCAGGATTATTCAGAACACACATCGAAGTATTACTAGACACAACAAAACTTTTTAATGGAATGAGACCAGATTGTATTAGCGCTGGGATCAAAACTAATTCTCTCACCAATAGAAAAGAAGCTTTCTTGGAATTCATATTCTATGATTGAAGCGAGTAGAATATAAAACATAAAAACTTCTAAAAAGTCGAGAAATTATTACAATGCACCTATATGGTGCTTTTTCTTTTTTTGACTTTCAGTCTCTTCATATTTGGTGCATGCTTTGGGAGTTTCTGTGGGGTCCTCATGGAAACATCAGTGAAGCGATCATTCTGGACCGGACGAAGTCAATGTCTGTCATGTCATACACAACTCAGATGGTACGAGATGATTCCTGTACTTTCTTATTTTCTGCAAGAGGGAAAATGTAGGACATGTAGAGCACATATACCCGCTTGGATTCTGAGTATAGAGCTCATGATGTGATTACTCTGGCTCTTATTTGGGACTATCTTATTCTCTCAATGATATAATATCTGGGTTATCGTGTCACATCTCATTATCATTTCCATGATACTCGTGCTCGCTATGGAAGATATCCGGAGTTTTACTATTCCAGACAGACTCTCTCTTCCGATGATTTGTCTCACATCCATCATCATCGTATTATCATCGAGACTCTACGATTCAGGACTCTTACCGAGTCTGAAATATTCTCTCTTCTGAGGTCTCGTTGGTATGTTCTTTTATCTCCTGCAGATGATTATCCCATCACTCTTGTTTGTTTTGAAGAAGAAAAAATATAGGAATGCTTTTCATATTATTTTCATACCGCTTTTTATGCCGTTCTGGCTAGTAATAAAAATGTTCTTCTGAGAAAAAAGAGCTGACAAAATAATTCCATCTATTGCCCTCTTGGACAATCTGCCAACGTGGGTGGGTGGTGGAGATGTCCGTCTCGGCATACTTCTCGGACTCATACTCGGACCAAGAGAATTCTGGTGGACAATCGGTATTGGGTATACCCTCGGTACACTCTTTTGGCTCATCTCTCGACTCTTCGGAAAGAAGCATCTCGATATTTTACCTGTCGCCCCTCTTCTTTTCCTCGGTTTTTGTGCGACATGGCTCATGATGTTATTCTCATAAAATAGGCATTTCAAGAGGTAAAACTATACTAGAAAACATACTCAAAAAGGTACAGGCATCAAATGTTGAGAAGCAAAAAAAAGAAGGGTAGGATAAGAGTAATACATCCACAAATTACTTCTTATGCTCAAAAAGGAATCTCCGAAATCGACTCACCAAACAAGTCTCCTCGCTCTCCAAGAACTCATATCAACAGCCTAACGTTCTCTCCATCACGCAAAAAATCTCATGTCTCAAATCGCTGGGAAAAAACCTGTCGAATCAGAAGACTCTCCAGATATGGCTGGTCTCCATGCTTATAAACACGGGAAAGCAAAAATTGTCGAGGGAATTTTCACGGGAAAAGATATGCTGGGAGCAGACAAGAAACTCTATCCCGTTCCAGCAAACTATGCCAGTAAATCAAAGATTGTTGAAGGAAGTAAGCTCAAAGTCACGATCAAAACTGATGGGACATATCAATATAAAATCATCAATGAAATTGGCTACATGAGCACACCAGGAACACTCATAAAAGATGGTGATCATTTTGTTGTCATCTCTCAGAGCGGTATCTATCAAGTTTTACCCGCTTCAGTGACATTTATCCATGCTCATATAGGTGATCGAGTCTCTATCAGAATTCCCAAGGACTTGAAAGCGACATATGCTGCTATTGATACTATTGTTCCTGCGGATCTAGGACTTGTGGAGGCGTAGAAAAATTAGTCTAGAAAGTGATTACACGCTCTTACAGAATTTGATTCATTTGCTAATTACTCAATTCATCGACATATGCGGTTTGGAATTTTTTTGTAAACTTATCACGATCACGTATTCAGTATCCATAAAGCCATAGAGCTTTTAAGATGGCCATATCCGTTGTCATATTTCATGCACTTACAGCTCCTGCTTCAAGTGCTCTTTTTCAGAGAATGTAGACCCCCTCTCCCACACCTCATCAAGGAAATTGCGTTGTTAAAATAACCATATTTTTATGTCGCTTTACAAGAGTTTCAATATCTCCGATCAGCCTATCCGGTACATTTCCTTCTCCCAATGTTTTTACTATAGTCACCTTCTTTTTTTTCGGATATGCCTGATAGAGTATATCTCCTGGATCCATAGCTGGATGGACAGTGATAACAGATACTCCAGAGCTTATATCTGGCGTAAGATCATTTCTGCGAAACGGAACATTATTTACATGCGGAAATATCTCCACTCATCTTGAAGAAACATGTCAAAGTTCAGGTGCTCCTGGTGAACTAAAAGCATCAAAATCATGATCATGCTTTTTCATAGTTCTTGTCGCATTGTAAACTCATTCTCGAAAAGTAATAACAGTTCTGTTGATGGATTTTTGTGCAAGTAAATATGCTGTCTGTAGGCTATGAAAAAGATTTGAAATAGCATCTCCCTCTTGAAATACGAGAGATTTTTGCGCGGCAGTAAAGACTATTGGACACTGTTGGCTCGTGGATCCATGGTAGTCAGGATCACAAAATCCTAAACTCGTAAATCCAGCAACGGGCGCAAGAGTATCAGTACCGTGACCAACAACTATACCGTTGAATTTTCATTGAATACTCTTCAGATATTGCAAAAGTTGTTTCATATTTTTAGGATCTCTATCACTACTATCAATCGTATCAAATGGGAGGAAAGTAACAAGAGCGTTACATCGTGCCTGAAAATTTTGCAATACACCTCCTGTGGCCTCCCGAAAAGCACCATCGTCGAGCGGGGGAATCAATGTTTTTCAATCAGCATCTAGCTTCATTCCTAGAGTTCAACCAGCATATACAAAAGCAATATTCGTTTTTGATGACATAAAATGAAATATGAATTAATGCTTCCACTTTAACTCCTAGAAGCTCATTTGTCTAAATGTATAAAATGCTTCTGATATATATTTCCCCATCTCACGCAATAAAGTCCCTTAAAAATGTGTCGCAGGATTTTCAACAGCATACCGTTATACATTTTTTTATTGACTATGTTGTCACGAGTTCGACAACAACTTTTGATACAAAAAAAAAGAGGATTTTCCATCCTCTTTTTTTATAACTACTATAAAAAACTTATTTTTCTTCAGATTTATCCCAAGCAGCTTCAAAGAGCGATCGAAGGGATTCTGCCATATATTTATTTTTCATTTTCATGCCTGCTGGAGACTTGCCGGCAGTCGTAAAAAGCGCTACCGTATCCCCCATGATATTAAGCTCACAACGACTTGGATACTTCTCATGGGGCACAAGTCGGGTCTCACGATATTCTTTTTTATCACGAGATTTATACTCTTTGGCGGCAGGCGTATCAGGTTGGATACTGCGTACAAAAATCTTTTTTTCGACACGTTTGCGCGTGTAATCAGACCAATCCTGTGGATGCATCTGTGTGTGGTATTCATTGAGACCGAAACAAAGTTGCTCTTTGACAGGTATGGCAAGAGTCTCTTCTATGAGTCCTGTCACTGCTTCTATACCCTCATAATATTTGATTTTGCCTTCGAGCTCAAAAACAGGCATCACCTGTTGACTCTTGAGGTGCATGAGATCATGGATCACCGTTGAAGCCTGCTTTTTGAGGTTCTTCATCTGTCGTTCACGACGCTCACAGAGATCAATAAAATCCTCTGGTTCAATAGCTTTGAAAAACTTCACATTATTTTTTTCGAAATCCACGACAACACCCTTCGCTATGAGTGATTCTATGGTTGAATACGTCGTAGAACGGTTCATGTTCACCTTTTTGGAAATCATGGAAGCTATAGATTCACCACGTGTCAGAAGATGAACATATACTTTGATCTCATTTTCTCAGAGACCAAATGATTGGAGGAAGTCTTGTATCATGGGAATATGATAGCCGAAGTGTCTATAAATTGCAAATTACGAGGTTTTTGTACCTACTTACGCTGCTGGTAAATGGTTATGAACTCTTTGGATAACTGCCTGAACTGCTGGATTATTTATCTTTCCTGAAACAACTCTTCCTAATTCTCTTGCAGACATCCCTGGAATATATACTTTAGTAACTGTTTCTGGTATTTGGTGTGCATTTTTGATATCCGTAGTGAGTATGATAGCGCCTGCGTTGATAAGATCAATCTGTGACGCATATACTATCTCTAGAGATGAAGGGCTCTTGTCTCCCTTATCTCGCCCACTATTTTCAGGGACAATGAAAACACATATACCTTTACTGTCCATTTCTTTTATAAACGGTATATATTCTTCGTGAACAGTACCACTCACAGCTCCTGTCAAGATGATATATTTTAGAGAATTACCTCTACAGAGTTTCATCGCATTTATAGTCATTGCCGGTTCTGATCATACAGCACTAAATGCTAAAAAATCTATTTCACCTGCATCATTATCAGAACTATTTTGAGTTGTAGCATTCATACTGGTTATATTGTAGCATGGGTTGTATTCTTTTGCAAAAATTACAAAGTTTTTGTGGCATTTTTTAACCGAAAATCTGCCCATGCCTGTTGTACTATTGATGGAGCTGTGTGGAGCAATCTCCTAGAATCCAAAATCATGGCAGCATACAAGTGCTCTAATGAAACATATGTAATATTACTGTAATGATGATTCCATCCTTTCGGGTGATG
>CAYUVP010000025.1:0-11998 GCA_964448195.1 uncultured Candidatus Peribacteria bacterium
GAAACTTGAAGCAGAAAAACTTCAAAAAAATATCACAGACTTTGTGACTTCTCAGCAGTACCACAAGGCTTCTCGTGCAAAAGATCAGCTCTCAGAAATCGAGAACACTATACGTGAAAAACGTAGAAAAATAACGATTCCTCGTGAAAAACGTCATCATGTTTACTCGGCAGACATTCAAAAGGTTGTTCATGTCATTACAGGTGTCCCAATGAAGACGCTCTCAGCTGAAGATATCAAAAAACTTCAAGATCTCGAAAAACATATGGGGACAAAAATCATTGGACAAGATAATGCTATCAAGTCGATTGTTTCAACAATTAAGCGTTCACAGGCTGGTATTTCTGATCAGAGACGTCCTCTCGGAAGCTTTCTCTTCCTCGGGCCTACTGGTGTGGGTAAAACTGAACTTGTCAAAGTTCTTGCTCGAGAATATTATGGTGATGAAAAGGCACTGATAAAGATAGATATGTCTGAGTTTTCTGAACGTCATTCAGGATCAAAACTTATTGGTACAACTGCTGGGTTTGTCTGATTTGAGGAGGGGGGTATGCTGACTGAAAAAGTCAGAAGAAAACCGTATTCAGTTGTCTTATTTGATGAGATAGAGAAAGGAAATCCCGAGATATTTAATCTCCTTCTTCAGATTATGGAAGATGGTGTCATCAGTGATGGAAAAGGTCGAAAGGTTAACTTCAAGAACACAATCATTGTAATGACAAGTAATATTGGTTCTGAAGAATTTACGACGAGTGCGACAAAGATTGGTTTTGATGTCGCAGAAGCGACAAAAGAGAGAATCATTGATGATTTTGAACAAATAGAAGAAAAAGTTATAAAAAGTCTCGATGATTATTTTTCTCCAGAATTTATCAATCGTATCGATAAAATGGTTGTCTTCCGACCCCTTGATACAAAGGTTATCAAGAAAATCATCACACTCCAACTCACTGAACTTCAGAAACGCTTAGTAGGACTTGGTGTTACCCTCGAATGGGCATCTCCGGTAGTAGATCGTATTCTCAAAGATACCTATAACCCAGAATTTGGAGCTCGACCAGTCCGCCGCTATGTCCAGACAAAAATCGAGGATGAGATTGCTGACCGCATGATTGGTAAAAAAGTCACTTCTGTCAAAGTCACCAATGCAAAAAAAGAAGGCTTTGATTTCGAGGTAGCCTAGTTTTACTCTTTTAAAAATAGGAAAAGACTAGTCTTTTCCTATTTTTTTATACAATATCTGCATACTTTTCTTATGACACAAGCTGACCTCCATGACGAACATTCAGTCCGTCTCCAGAAACTTCAAACACTTCGAACTCTTGGAGTAAAACTCTATCCTGATAGATTTGCATGAAAGCAGGACGTGTTTGCTATTCGCGCAAACGCTGAAGGGCAGACATTCCGTGAAATCGATGTTATTATTCCGGATCCAAAAAATGAGATCCATACAGCGGGACGCATTATGCTCGTTCGAAGCTTTGGGAAGCTGATATTTGGTACTCTTCAAGACTATTCTGGTCAGATTCAATTTGCTCTTTCAAAGGATTTTTGTCTCCTCTCACAGGATGGTGCTGAAATCTCTGAATTAGGAGATGAAAAAGTTTCTGCATTTAAAATCTTTGAAAAATACGTCGACACAGCCGATATTATTGGTATCCATGGAGAACTCTTTATGACACACAAGGGTGAGCTCACGATTTTTGTTCGATCATTTCAGCTCCTCTCAAAAGCACTTCGTCCTCTCGGTGATAAATTTCATGGAATAGGAGAGGATAATCAGGAAACAGCCTATAGGCAGCGTTATCTGGATATGATTTTCAATGATTCGAGCCGTAACCGTATGAAATTCCGAGCAGATTTTATCCGAACACTCCGTGAGTTTTATTGGAAGCATGATTTTCTCGAGATTGATTGTCCTATTATGACTCCTGCTGCTTCCGGTGCGGCGGCTCAACCATTTGTGACGCATCACAACGATTTTGACCTCGATTTTTATCTCCGTATCTGTAATGAAACGGAGCTTAAAAAAGCAACTGTTGGCGGCTTTGAGCGTGTCTTTACGCTGGCTCCAAACTTTCGTAATGAAGGCTCTGATCCGAGCCATCTTCAGGAGTTTTATATGCTTGAACACCAAAATGTGTACAAGAGTTTTCACGAAGATATGGACTTTACGCAGGAGATGTTTGATCATATTTTTACCACCCTGAAATTGGAGCGAAAATTTGAAGTTAAAGACAAAGAAGGAAATCCAAAAATGGTTGATTTTACCACACCATGGCCACGTATTGATTACGTAGAAGGTGTCAACAAGTCAAGTGGGCTCAATATTACATCATATACAGCTGATGATGCAGACCGACTCCGTGCTGATATCCGAGCAAAGGGCATAGAGTTTGAAGGAATGGAAAAAATGGGAACCATGACACTTATCGATTATCTCTACAAAAAAGTTCTCAGGCCAACGATTACTGGTCCTGCTTTTGTCTACAATTATCCGAGTATTATCGCACCTCTCGCACGTATCAGTGATACCGATCCTCGTAAATGTGAGAAGTGGCAAGTCGTCGTCAATGGCTGGGAAATCATCAATTCTTACGGCGAGCTCGTCGATCCTGTCCGTCAGATGGAAAACTTCGCTGAACAAAGTAAAGCGGAAGAAGGCGGCGATCAAGAAGCAACCAGCGCTGATATGGAGTTCGTTAAAGCTATGGAATATGGTATGCCTATTCAAGCAGGTTTTGGTATGGGCATCGAGCGTATTATTGCTATCCTGACCCAGCAAGATAATCTCCGAGATGTCGTCATGTTCCCACTCATGAAACCAGAGAATCAAGGAAGCAGGGTAGTAGAAAAAGTTGAAAATAAAGTATCACAAAAATCTCCTTCAATAAATGAAGAAAATGACCCGCATGCTCATATCACTATTGATTTACCGATTGTTGAAGAAACTCTTGCAAAATATTCTACAACGACAAAAGATCATAACCTCACAGTTGGTGGCTGTATGCGCTACTTCGCTCAAAAGAATGGAAAAAATGCAGACTATTGGTACGCTGTCGGTGTTCTCCATGACATTGATTGGGATATCGTAGAAAAAGATGCGGAAAGACATTGTACAGATTCACTCGCGCAAATACTTGCAGAAATGAACGCTCCAGCTGGAATGCTCGAAGATATTCGGTCACACTATGAAGAAAAATTTTCAGAGCACGGACTTGATACACTTCTTAGAAAATACCTTGCTTCTGTCGATGAACTCTCAGGATTTATCTGGGCATGTTCTCGCATGACATCAAATAAGTCACTCGATGAAGTAAAAGTCAGCTCAGTTATGAAAAAACTCAAAGATAAGTGATTTGCAGCTGGTGTGAGCCGTGAACACTGTCGTCGTTGTGAGGTGCTTCTCTGAATCAGTCTCGAAGACTTTATTCCGCAGATGATTGAGGGGATGAAAAATGTTTAGTTGCTGTACGTAGAAAAAAACTATAATTTAGAGCATATGAAATACGAAATAGTTATCGGTCTTGAGACCCATGTCCGAGTCGGTTCGATTACCAAGATGTTTGGTGGTGAACCAAATGCTGTCGCCCTTGAGCGTGATCCAAATATTAATATCTGACCTGTTTCTTTTGGCCTTCCTGGAGCTCTCCCAATTCTTTCAGAGGGTGTGGTAGACCTCGCAGTTCGTGCATCTCATGGTCTCCGTATGACGGTGAATACGTTTTCTCAATTTGACCGAAAGAGCTACTTTTACCCTGATCTCCCGATGGGGTACCAGATTACGCAGCTTTTTCATCCACTTTCAGAACATGGTCATCTTGATGCATTTGTAGGCGAAGAACTCAAACGATTCAAAATCCGCCGTATCCATATTGAGGCTGATGCAGGTGGTTCAAAACATTCTGTGACAAAGTCTCTCGTCGATTTTAATCGTGCAGGAAGTCCGCTCATGGAAATAGTGACAGAACCAGATTTCCGAGGGAAAGAAGATGTCCTCGAATATCTCAAGGAACTCCAGAAAATCAGGCGATTTGTTGGTGCTAGTGATGCTGATATGGAAAAAGGACAACTCCGCTGCGATGTGAATATCTCGATACGACCAGAGGGGAGTCATGAGCTCCGTAATCGTGTTGAATTAAAGAACTTGAATTCATTTCAACAGATTGGCCGAGCAATCGATACAGAAGTAAAACGCCAAACAGAAATCTACGATGAAAATGGCACCATTGACCAAGAAACGCGAGGTTGGGATGATGACGCAGGGGAGAGTCATTCACTCCGTTCAAAAGAAGATGCGATGGATTATCGCTACTTCCCCGAGCCTGATTTACCACCACTCGTTATCACACAAGAGTTCATCGATGAACGAAAAATAGCAGAACTTCCTATAGATCGTCGTCAGAAGTATTTGAATGATTGGAAACTTCTCCCAGACGATGCCCGCATCCTCAGCTCTGAGCGTGCTATGTCTGATTTTTTTGAGAAAACTGTCTCACTTACAAATGAACCAAAAAAATCTGCCTCACTTATCCTCACAGTGATTCTTGGAATACTCAAAAAGGGTAATGAGGAAATCGATTTTTCTACTCTTAAAATCACTCCAGAAGCTCTTGCTCGTGTCGTGAATATGCTCAAATCTGACGAGATTTCTTCTACCAATGCTCAGGAAGTTGTTCGAATCCTTCTTAATGAAGGAGGTAACCCAGATGAGATAGTTGATTCAAAAGGTCTCCGACAGGTGAATGATACAGGAGCTATGGAAGCTGTGGTAGATGCCGTCCTCGCAGCTCACCCTGATCAGGTGGCTGAATATCAGATAGGAAAGGTGAATCTTTTTGGCTTCTTCGTTGGCGTATGCATGAAGGAAAGTAGGTGACAAGGAAATCCAAAGATTTTTACAGAAATTCTGACCAAAAAATTGACAATAAAATAAACAAAGGATAAGATAGTAGAGCATGAGAAAAATTCTCTTATTTTTAGCTCTTTTGCTCTTTCAGGGGTCTTTTTCGTATGCAATGATTGAGTGTAGTGAGCTTGAGCAGAATTATTTTTCTCTCAGAGAAGAAGTAGCACAATCCATGAAACAATGGAGAGATATGCCAGATTCTGATATTAAAAAAGCTCGCCAAGGTAAAATACTTGCCTCAATGCTCGCTAGAGGTGTAAAAATTGAGAATGACTATAACGATTGCCTTGCTTCTGTAAAACAATTGAATGCTCTTATAACGACTTATTTTAACCTGTGAGATGATTATTTTTTTCGAAAGAAGTGGGACAAGTCCATAGAACAATACAAGAAAGTTATTGAGATTGATGCACAGTCTTATAAGGCTCATTTTAATATATGAGTAGTTTTTCTGAAGCAATGAAAGACATCAGATGCGTTAGTTTTTTATCAAAAAGCTCGTAAATTTGCAAAGGGAAAATCACAAATATTGGAATCAAAAAATGCACTTGAGAAACTGGAAAATTCTATAAAAGAAAAAAAGAAAAATGAAACTGCGAAAAGTGACGATCCATTTTCACATCTTCAGTATTATCTTGATGCTCTTGGTGTTACTGCAGCTTGGAAAAAAATTACTAATCCAAAAGAAGTCATAGTAGCTGTTATTGATGACGGTATAGATATCAATCATCCAGATCTCACAGACCATATTTGGATTGAGCCAGGTGCACATTATTGATCTAGTAAAATCAAAGACTTTGTCGGGGATAAAATCGCAGATAATCTCCCAACCGGTAAACACGGGACAATGATAGCGGGCATTATAGCTGCATCAACCAATAATAAAAAATGAATTGCTGGTATAGCGAAAAACGTAAAGATAATGCCATTACGAGTCTTTGATTTTAAATGAAATGCAAAGGAAGAGAGTATTATTAATGCTATGTATTATGCTATTAATCACCGTGCTAATATTATTAATTTGAGTCTCGGGCAAACGCAATTTAACTATAGCACAAAATATGATGAGGTAATAAAAAAGGCGTATGAAAATGGTATAGTAGTTATCATAGCTGCTGGTAATGGTAGTGTATTGGCTCAGAAAAAAGCTGGGGTGAATACGACTGTAAACCCTATTTCCCCAGTGTGTAATAACTCATGAAGCCAGAAATATTCTATCTGAGTAGAATCACTCAGTCAAAAATGAGCAAGATCCCTCTGGTCAAATTATGGCTCTTGTGTTTCTTTTGCAGCACCAGGGGAAAATATCTTCTCTACTTCTATTTCGCTCTTTAATAAAGAATCTGGTGTAGATTATGATACATCTACGGGGACATCTTTTTCTGCGCCTATGATAGCAGGTATTATTGCTCTTTGATACAATAAATACGGTTTCGTATCGCCCGATACTGTGTATAAAAGCCTGAGAGAGAGCCTAAAATTGAATAGCGCTGGTAATTACCAGGTAGATGCTGCTCAGTATCTCGATATGCTCGACAAGAAACAAGATACTATAAAGAAAGAACAAGCAGTATTTAAGAAAAATGCATTTAATGAACAAAGAAAAACAGACTCAATTGTTGATTCTGAGAAAATGAGCGATAGTGATTTTTTAGTGAAGTTTTGATTGTTAGATAAGACTCTACTTTCATCAGGATATTCTTTGAAAGAATTTGTAAACCGTCAGGATGTTTTAGCTATGGCTCTCAAAGTCCTCAATGTTTACCTCCCAGAAGATTATACTTGTCAGGGCATATTTAAGGATGTAACTGCTACAAAGCCAAATTCTCGTACATGTCAGTTGGTTGAGACGGCAATTGATAAAGGTATCATCATAAAGAAGAGGTCTACTTTTCAACCGGAAGAAAAAATTACATTTGTTGATATGCTTGAGATGTTTCTCAATGTAGGTAACATACAGGTAGCTAAATATAGCGGCGGTGAGTTTGAGCCAATGCAAACCAATATTATTGGCACAGCATTTCATTCAGGTCTCGTAGGTGATGTATCCGATATTTCTCCAACAAAACTCACACTCAGGTCTGATTTATTTCGTATAGCGAGAAAGATCTATATTTTGAAAAATAAATAAAAACAGAGTTTGCATTTTTTGCAGTTTGTATACGATAGAAAGCATTATGGCAAACAAGCACGGCCTCAAATGATCTGTCGTTAAAGCACAAGCAAAAGCTCGTCGTCTTTCAAAGAATGTAAAGAAAACTACATTCCAAGTTTTCATGGGGAGTGAAAATGGTCAAACAAGAAGTAATCAATCTTTTAAAAAAAGGAAACATTATCTTGAGAACAAACAGAATTGGCCTAAGAAAAAACTGCCGTCAAAGAGTTTCCCAACATTACTCGAGGCTGGGATTGTCGATGAACGTGGTTTCTTTAAAAAAGGAAAAAAGAAAAATTTTCATACAAAATCAATGGTAGATCAAAAGGGATTAGATTTTTATGGTATGCCAAGAGGAAAATAAATTTTACAGATCTCTTTTTAAATGGCTAAAAAATCAAGAAAAAGATTAAGAAAAAATGTGCAGAAATTCTTTGAAGCTGTATAGCAACATCCTCTATTTCTCAGAATCCTCAATTGGCCACGCATTGTGAGATGATTACTGAGTATATTTTTGGGTATTTTTGGTTTTATAGGTATTCTGACGCCCATTCCTTGATGATGGATTATGATGGCAGGTGCAGCAATTATTATCTGGGGCATTAACCCTGTTAAAGAAACTTCTATTCGCTTATTGCTCAAATTCAAGGTGCATAAAATAGTACTAAAAATTTCACGTTTCTTTCGTTCTTTATAATCAAGCATGATAACTCAGTTCCAGAAAAAAGTATATAATTCTCTTAATCTTATCCCAAAAGGGAAGGTGACCACCTATAAATTACTCTGAAGATTTATAAAATGTAACAGTGCTCAAGCAATAGGACAGGCTTTGACGAGAAATCCTGATGCCCCCAAAGTACCTTGTCATCGAGTCATAAAAACTGATGGTACAATCGGTGGATACGCTTTTGGTATAGATGTAAAGAGACAAATATTAGTCAGTGAAGGTGTTATGTTTGATGTGAATAATCATATAGTCGACAGCAGTCTTATTTGGGATTTTGAAGAAAATTCATAGAATTGCTCTATGATCACTCACTCTCTTCCGCTTCTTTCTTATTCTTATAGTGCCCTTGAGCCACATATTGATGCGCTCACGATGGAGATCCATCACAGCAAACATCATCAAGCCTATATTACCAATTATTCAAAATTGTTGGACGGAACTTGATTGATGGAAAAATATCTGCCGCTAGAACTTCTCAAACATCTAGATGAGGTGCCAGAGGATAAAAGACAATGAGTTATCAACAATCTCTGAGGGCATATCAATCATAGTTTTTTCTGGAATATTTTGGCACCTAATCCACTTCAGCGTGTTTTGACGACGTGAGGCCTATCTCTCGCTCTTCAGGAGACGTTTTGAAGCCTAGATGCGTTTAAAGAACAATTTACTACAAAGGCTATGACTGTTTTTGGCTCTGGATGGGCATGGCTCGTAAAAGACACAGAAGGAAAACTCTCACTACGTCAAACAAAATGACAAGATACTCCTCTTATCGATAATGAAATACCAATTATCGGTATCGATGTTTGGGAACATGCATATTACCTTAAACACCAGAATAGGCGAGCTGAATATATCGCTGCCTTTTGGAATATTGTCTCTTGGGAGCAGGCAGAACAAAATTTTTGAAAGTAAGTCTCTAACGGATAGTAGGGTGTGGAAGTGTATTTTGAATGGAAAATGTACTGAACTCCTGCGACGTTTGAATTTTTATAAAAAATGGCGGAGAGTAGGAGGGAGATATGCCCACAGGCATATCGAGTCAACCCGAACGAAGTGAGTGGTGAGAATCTCTGTAAGAAAAATGGCGGAGAGTAGGAGATTCGAACTCCTGGTGGGTTTCCCCACACACGCTTTCCAAGCGTGCGCACTAGACCACTATGCGAACTCTCCATTGTCGCAAGTATAGAGAATTTTTTTATTTCTCAATTTATTGAGGTGATTGTGGTGATTTTGCCCAATTGCCATAACTATCCACTAAGGGGTTTTGGTATGAGAGCGATACTCGTGCTTCCTGGAGATTATGTATAAAATTGAGTATGAACCCATTGTTTACATCAGACTCATGAGGAGGCCTCTCTGCTCAGCCAAAACTATTTTTACAAAGGTCTACAAGAATAGCGTGAGCATCTGTTCAAAGGGCAAAGCCAGCGTGATCGTGGTCTATGAAATCTACATGAAAAAAAGTAGCCATGACACGTTCCCAAATTATATGTCTCTTTTCTTCTCAACCATCAGCGATGAGATCTGCATAAATTTTTTCAAGATTTCCGGGTGATGGTTTTGCTATACTTCATTCTCAGTGACATCTATACGTAGGGCATCTATGGATGATCCCAACTGAATGTGCTCCATGTTCTCTCATGGCCCGTGTAATACGTACTTCTAAATCCCCTTTCTTTACTCAACGTATTATGACGGGTTTTCATGCTGGTCAACTTATGATAATTGTAGCTGTGTTCTTTTTATGCCATGATTCTCTCATAGCTTTGATATTTTCTCAATCAGTTCTCTTTGTTTCTCAAATCATTAATTGTACATCATTTTTTTCTCATACTTTAGGACAATTGCAGAGGAAGTGGAGAAGTGTATCTCTCACGAGTTCTATTTCTCTGGTGTTGGTAGAAGTGAATCACTCGGTGCTAACTTGGATGACAGGTGTGAAAGTTATTGATACAGACCAGTTGGGATTGCTGTGGTTGAGAGTAAAGCTATCTATTCGATTTGTTCCATATTTACAGAAAATATGATAATTATGTGGTCGCAATTTTGGTCGCAAAGAATCTATTTGTGCCCGTATATCAGCTTCATTTAATCTCTCCAGATTCAGTATGTCGAGGAGCTGATCATAGCTCATCTCACTAAGAGAAAAACCTGCGTCAGTTAAATCTTTTCGGTATTTATTGAGTAAGATATCATCTGTACGTTTTGCTTGTATTTGTGCTAAAAGTGATGAGATATCTCTGATTTCTGGTCATTTTGATTTTCTCTTTTTTTTCTTTGAAAATTCAAAAGAGGTTGCTTCTATTACTTCTTTATCGACAAGAAGTTTTTGTGTATATCAGAGCTCAATTAGGTATTGAAGAGGAAGAATGAAACTTAGTTTATCATCTCATACTCTGAGTATCCGGTCTATTATCTCCATTAAAGTAGCGTCATCTTTTTCAAAGAAAAACTCTATTGCTGTTGTTAGGTCTTTTCTTTCTCTCCCTTCTTCCTCTCTTCTCATTTGAAGCAAATATTCCTCCTTTGTAAGCTCTGGTGGACTTTCATCTCATCATCCAACTATAGTAGCGGTAGTATTTTTTGTTTTAGAAGTTGTAGTCGTAGTTCAATTGTTTTGAGGTTGGGGAGGGGGAATGTACGGAGCAGTTATTTTTTCAGGCTTTGGTATGAGAAAAGGTGGATCTATGAGAAATTCAATTTTTCCTCTTTGTCCACCAACTATTGGTACGAGACCAATCTGATATCTTTCTCCTGGTCTATATGGTATTTCGCCTTTTCCTAATTGCCAAGAATCACCATTCATCCCAGGTGTAAATGCGTCTGTGTAAATAGAAAAAGAATTTCTGTGGCCATCGTCTATTATGGGATGAGTTGCCATACCTTTTACTACTCATCTTCAGTTTCAGCGTATTCGCACTTCTACGCTACTTATTATTGGGTCAAGAGGAGGATCGAAAGTCAGAACTCCAGTTTGGTGGTCAAATCTGCCACTTACAATAGGTGGTACTTCCATAGCTCTTTCGTGAGCCATTGCTACACGATTTGCTGTCTCTATAGCTAGCTTTTGTGCTGTTTGCGTCTCATGATATTGAGTATTGGCTTCAGAGAGACTCTTTTTTAATGGTTCTGGGATATTCTCACGAGCCATTTCACCGAGATTTCCATGTTCGTCAAAGAGAACTCCATCTGTGATTTTACAAGCAAATAAAAATACTTTATATGTCTCTGTTGTAGTATCTCTGAGTAGATGGATATACTGTCTAATCCACGCAGACCATACAGCGTAGTGGCCTCCATGACTTAGCAGTCCACGAAGATGTCACGGATAAATCAAAGACTGATTCTGACATAAGAAAAAATTGAGAGCTTCTATGTCATAAGATTTGTTTTTTTCTGAAAAAGGATTATCTACCCAAATTCTTTCAAAAGGCAGTTTTCTTCTCCATAGTTCTTCCCTTACTTCCCGTACTCTATCTTTGTCTAAATTACCTTTTGTAAAACGGTTACTTGATGTTCTTCGTACCAGATCTCAATACCTGGTTTGTCATAAATATTGTTCTATGCTTTCAGCTTGATGCGCTCAGTAAGCTCATTTTATTTCAGCTTCCTGAAGATTCATTTAATTTTTTTTTTGCTGTATTATTTATTCTATTCCCTAGTACGGTGTTTACTCGTTCTAGGCTACTTACAAAAATGTAGAAACGTACAACTGCATCGAATACGCTGTCCATACTATCGTCTTTTAGATCTGGATGATGTTCATGGATATCTCTGTGCAGATAAAGTAAAAATCTCCACATTTCTTTCTTTTTTTCAAAGATTCTAAAAATCTCCCTTTCATTTGCCAGTAGAAAGCCACCTATATCTTTAATAGGACTCTTGTCTTTAACGAATTGAATAATTTCTTGTATGATGGCATCTGTATCATTCTGTCTCTCGCGTAAATGTGGTATTTTATAGTCTCGAACTCCTAGCTCCTTTGCGAGCCTGTCTGGTTTTATCATCTCTGGTACTATCTCCAGTTGTTCTGTTAGTGTATCCACCATAGTATTATGATTTATATTATTATATTTAATATAAAAATAAGTCAAAATTCAGTAATTCAATAAAAAACACACTCTATTGAGTGTGTTTATATCATTCATTTGGTGACCCCACGGAGAGTCGAACTCCGATTTACTGGATGAAAACCAGCTGTCCT
>CAYUVP010000026.1:0-11762 GCA_964448195.1 uncultured Candidatus Peribacteria bacterium
GCTCATAAGCGTCGTATCTCTGCGATGGGTCCTGGTGGTCTCACTCGTGAACGTGCATCGTTTGAAGTTCGTGATGTACATCCTACTCAATACGGTCGTATCTGTCCTATTGCTACCCCAGAAGGTCCAAATATTGGTCTCGTACTCCATTTTGCTTCATTTTCTCGAGTTGATAAATATGGATTCCTTCAGACTCCTTATCGACAAGTATCCCATTTTGTAAAAAATGATGGTAAATCTGCGATTAACCGTATCACTTTGGAGGATTTAGTAGATGCAAAAGGCAAAATCCTTGTCCCAGAAAAAACGCTCATGAATGCTTCACATGCAGAGTTACTTAAGAAAAATTACACAGAAGAAAATGTCCTCGTCCGAGGATATCTCACGGAAGCATACGAATATGTTGATGCTCATGTAGAGCGTGGATTTACTATTGCGGAAGCAAACTCACCGATAGATGTGTACGGCAATTTTGCTGAGACTCGTCTCGGTGCTCGTCAAAATAGTGAAGCAACAATCGTGTACGTTCGAGATATTACACATATTGATGTTTCGCCAAAGCAAATTGTTTCTGAAACAACTTCACTTATACCATTTCTCGAACACGATGATGCAACTCGAGCGGAAATGGGATCAAACATGATGCGTCAGGCAGTTCCTCTTGTACGTTCTACGTCTCCAATTGTTGGAACTGGAAATGAGCTCGCTTTCGGTCTGAAGAGTGGCTACTGTGTCCAGGCAGAACATTCAGGGAAAGTTCTCGGTGTTGATGCAAAACATGTCACCGTAATGTATGATAACGGTGAAAAAAAGACTTTTGAGCTCCTCACTTTTGAACGCTCAAATCACGACCTCCAGATTCATCAGTATCCTCGAGTTTCTCATGGCCAGTCTTTTCAAGAAGGTGATGTTCTCGTTGATGGTCATTCAATGGAGAATGGTGAACTCGCTCTCGGACATAATCTCCGTGTTGCTTATATGCCTTGGAATTGATATAACTTTGAAGATGCGGTTATCCTCAATTCTCGTTTAGTAGAGCAGGATTATTTTACCAATGTTTCGATCAACGAATATACTCTTGATGTCCGTGAAACAAAGCTCTGACCAGAGAGTACAACAAATGATATCCCAAATGTTTCTTCTGCGAAACTCAAAGACCTCGATGAAAATGGTATTATTCGTATTGGTGCTTTCGTCAAATGAGGTGATATTTTGGTTGGTAAAATCACACCAAAAGGTGAGCAAGAGCTCTCCCCAGAAGAGCGTCTTCTGAGAGCCATTTTCGGGGATAAATCAAAAGATGTAAAAGACTCGTCTCTCTATATTCCGTCTGGATCAGGAGGAAAAGTAACAGAAGTTCAAATTCTTCGAAAAGAAGAGGGGGATAATCTCGCAACAGGAGTATTTATGCAGGTGAAAGTATATGTTGCTCAAACAAGAAAAATAGAAGTTGGAGATAAAATGGCTGGTCGTCATGGAAATAAGGGTATCGTAGCTCGTATTGTTCCTCCAGAAGATATGCCTCATACGGCAGATGGTCAACCAGTTGATATTATCCTCAATCCTCTTGGTGTCGTTTCTCGTATGAATATTGGTCAAGTACTCGAAGCTCATCTCGGAGAAGCTGCTCGCCAGCTCGGTCTTAAGATAGCTACCCCAGTACTTAATGGTATTGGTATTGATACTATTCATGACCTCATGAATCAGGCAAATATGGATCTCACAGGGAAAGTGCAACTCTATGATGGGCAAACAGGTGAACCATTTGGTGAACATACTATGCTGGGAACAGTTTATATGCTCAAATTGCACCATCTTGTAGAAGATAAGATTCATGCTCGTGCGGTTGGTCCTTATTCTATGATTACTCAGCAACCACTCTGAGGTAAAGCACAGAATGGAGGTCAGCGTTTCGGAGAAATGGAATGTTGGGCTATACAGGGATATGGGGCTGCAAATATTCTCCAGGAGATTCTCACTATTAAATCCGACGATATTACTGGTCGTACACAGGCATACCGTGCTATTGTGAAAAACGAACAAATCAAACGACCAAGTGTCCCAGAGTCGTTCCATGTTCTCATTAAAGAACTCCAAGCTCTTGGCCTCAAGATGGAGCTCCTCGAACAAGGGGAAGTACAGGATCGAGGCGACAACTATGCGGATCGTATGGGTGAAGTAGAAGTACTCTCACAAATTGCAGCAACTGTTTCCGAAGCTGAATAATTCCACTCATTTCTTAATCTTTGTTTTATGACACACGATGACTCTCAAATCGATGATATCGCTCCAGAAACTGAGCTTGATGCCCTAGATATCGACATACTTCCTGAGGCTGATTTACTTGAAGACGATCTGCTTGATGCAGATTCTAAAATCGAAGAAGAGCCTGATTTTTTTGCTGAAGAAAAAGGATTTCTCGAAGATGATAATACAAATCCATACCTGACTGAAGAAATGACAGATTTTCTTAATGATCGCATTACTGATTACTCTGCTATCTCAAAAAATGCAGGTAAACAGAGCATTACTGCTGGGAAGAATCTCAATAAAGTTCGAGGTCTTTCTATCTCTATAGCAAAAAAAGAAGATATTCTTGCTCAATCTCATGGTGAAATACTTATTTCTGAAACTATAAACTACCGTACTCAACGCCCAGAACGTGGCGGTCTTTTCTGTGAACAAATATTTGGTCCACGAAAAAACTATGAATGTGCGTGTGGAAAATACAAGCGTATTCGATACAAAGGTATTATCTGTGAACGTTGTGGAGTAGAAGTAACAACAAGCCAAGTTCGTCGTCAACGTATGGCTCATATTGAGCTTGCTTCTCCAGTTGCACATATCTGGTTCCTCAAGTCTGTCCCAAGCCGTGTCGGTCTTATGCTCGATGTGCCTGTTAAAAAACTCGATCAAGTCGTCTATTTTGCTGCGTATCTTATCATAGATGTACATGAGGATTACCGCAAAGATTCACTTTCATCACTCGAAGATAGGTTTAAGCAAACACGTACAGAGATGCAAAAAGAATTTCAATGAATGCTGAACGAAGCTAAACTCGCTCATGAGGCTGGTGAAATGAAGGAAAAAGCTGTTCGAGAAATGGAAAAAAGCTGTGAAGAAAAACTCGATGAACTCGATGTTGAATACAGAGAGATGAAAGATAAGCTCCAAGGGCTCACCTCAGGTGCTGTCATCTCAGAACTTGATTATCGACTTTTGACAGAACGTTTTCCACAAGTATTTGTGGGAGGTACAGGTGCTGAGGCAATTCGTCAACTTTTAGACCGCATTGATCTCTCAGCACAGATTCAGAATCTTCAAAAAGAAATTAAATCTGCTCCAAAATCAAAAGAAAAAAAGCTGCTTCAGAAACTTCGTCTCTCTATCGATCTTTTTGCCAGCAATCAATCTCCGAGTGATTTTATCATGGAAGCACTTCAAATCCTCCCTCCTGATCTCCGACCGATGATCCAGCTCGATGGTGGACGTATGGCTTCATCAGATCTCAATGACCTCTATCGTCGTGTTATTAACAGGAATAATCGTCTCAAGAAACTTATCCAACTCGGCGCACCAGAAGTTATTCTTAAAAATGAAAAACGAATGCTCCAGGAATCAGTGGATGCTCTCATATCAGGTTCTGTAAGGAGCTCACGTTCTGGTTATGCAATGGCAAATAAGCGAAAGCTCAAATCTCTTACGGATATCCTCAAGGGTAAACAGGGGCGTTTTCGTCAAAACCTCCTCGGTAAACGAGTAGATTATTCTGGTCGATCAGTTATCGTGGTTGGACCAAATCTTGCAATGGATCAATGTGGTCTTCCAAAAACTATTGCCCTTACACTTTTCCGACCTTTTGTTATCTGAAAACTTATTGAGAGAGAGTTTGCGTTTAACGTGAAGCATGCAGAAAAAATTATTGAAGAAAATACCAAAGAAGTTTGGGATGCTTTAGAGGAAGTTATTGAGGGGAAATATGTCCTCCTTAACCGTGCTCCAACACTTCATCGACTTGGTATTCAGGCTTTTCAGCCAACTCTCGTCGAAGGGAAAGCTATCCATCTTCACCCGCTTACTTGTGTAGCATTTAATGCGGATTTTGATGGAGATCAAATGGCGGTTCATCTTCCATTGACTCCAGAGGCACAGAGAGAGGCTCGTGAGCTCATGGCGACATCAGCAAATATGCTCAATCCGAGCAATGGTGAACCAATTGTTTCTCCAACACAAGATATGATTTTGGGCTGTTATTATCTTACGAAAGAAGTATCAGATTCATTTCAAAGGCATGTATTTTGATCATATGATGAAGCATCAATTGCATTCATGAATCAGGAGATCAAACTCCACACTCAAATTCGTGTACGAGGTTGGGTTCCTCTTACTCAGGATGGCGCTTACACGACATATGGTCGTATGCTTTTCCATGCAGCGCTTCCAGCAGGATACCCATTCCAGAACATGGTCATGAATAAAAAGCAACTCTCAAAACTTCTCTCAGCTATTTTCGAAACACACGGAACAGCCGCAACAGCACAGGTTGCTAACGAAATTAAAAATATTGGTTTCAAATATGCGACAATGAGTGGTTTATCTATCTCTGAGAGTGACATGTTGACACCCACAAATAAGTGAGAAATTATTGACCAAGCGACAGAAAAGGTCCGTACTATTCAATCAGCTGCTTATGAGGGATTTTTGACCGATGAAGAGCGCTATGATCAGTCTATCCGTATTTGGAGTCAGGCGAAAAACACTATCGAGGCTGAAATGAAAAAAGTATTCCCAAAGGAAAATCATATTTATCATTTTATTGATTCAGGAGCTCGAGGTAGTTGGGGAAATGTGACACAATTATGTGGTATGAAAGGTCTCGTAGCTTCACCATCTGGTAAAACAATTGAACTTCCAATTAAATCAAATTTCAAAGAAGGTCTTACTTCTCTTGAATACTTTATTGCGACACATGGAGGTCGTAAAGGAAAGGCTGATACAGCTCTCAAAACAGCACAATCTGGATATATGACTCGTCGACTTGTTGATGCGGCTCAGAATATTCTTGTTCGTGAACATGATTGTGGTACTCTTCATTTTGATGATGTACATAGAGGGTCGAGAGGTGTTGTTTTTGAAGAGTCATTTGAAGAACGTCTCTACGGAAAAGTTCTCTCAAAAGATCTCATAGATGTAGATGGTAAAACAGTAATTGCAAAGAAGAGTGATATTATCGATCAAACACTTCTTAAGACGATCGTAGCATCAGAAATCCAGACAGTAGCTGTGCGTAGTATTCTCAACTGTGAGACACACGAGGGAATCTGTCAGTGCTGTTATGGTATGGACTTAGCACGAAATAGTATTGTTGAAATTGGTACACCAATAGGTATCGTAGCGGCTCAATCTATCGGAGAACCAGGAACGCAACTTACCATGCGTACATTCCATACTGGAGGAGCCGTAAAAGAAGGAGGAGATATCACAACAGGGCTTACTCGTGTTGAAGAACTTTTTGAGGCTCGTACACCAAAATACCTCTCAAAAATTAGTCATATTGATGGTGAGGTGACAAAAATTGAGCACACAAAGACTTCGGCTACTATTTCTGTCCGAGCACATAAACCAGAAACTCGTGAATATTACATTCCTCACGATCATGAACAAGAAGTGAAGACTGGCGAGACAGTTAAAGTGAAACAAGTACTTTCTCGATCTCCAGAGACAAAGCAAAAAATTCTTGCAACGACAGGTGGTGTTGTTTCGAAGATTGAAAACGGTATCATCTATATTTCAGATACGGAAGCACAGACACTTGAATATGTCATTCCATTTGGACGTAAAACAACAGTTCAAAAAGGTGATAATGTAGCCAAAGGGGATAAGCTCTGTGAGGGAAATATCGATGTTGAGGAATTGATGACTATAGCAAGCCCAGCAAAATCTCAACAATATATCGTAGACGCTGTCAAAGAAATCTATGCTTCTCAGGGGCAAACTGTGAATGCAAAACATGTGAGCTGTATTGTCCGACAGATGTTCTCAAAAGTCACAATTATTGAGCCAGGAGATTCAGAATTTTTCCAAGGAGATACTATTGATATTGGTATATTCAATGATACAAACAAAAAACTCGTTGCTGTAAATAAAAAACAAGCAATTGGTCAGCGTCTCGTTCTCGGTATTGCAAAAGTCTCTCTTCACTCTGATTCTTGGCTCTCTGCGGCTTCATTTCAGGAAACAGTGAAAGTTCTCGTTGATGCTGCGAGCAAGCGACGTATTGATCATCTTGAGGACATCAAATCAAATGTTATCATCGGTCGTCGTATCCCAACACTCCAATATTTCCGTAATAATCTGGAACCAGATGAAGAATACTACGAGGGTAATGTGACAGATGTGACAGAAGTTCACTCCACACATGCTCTTGTTGCAGATATTGAATAATATAAATTCAAATCAAAAAATTCTCCACCAATTGGTGGAGATTTTTTTGATTGTCTTAAATAAAAAACTTTTATAAAATAATGCCTATTGTTAAACCCATAAGACTCGTGCAAACTATGATGTAACCTGCATTGATAGCATAGAGCATGAGAGATCGTTGTTCATATATATAGTTAATCGCAAGGAAGAGTATAACGAGAAGACCTAAGTCATATCCTATGAGCGCACCTTCCAGTGCAGATTGATATTTAAAATGTTTACAAAATGCAGTAATATTTGCTGCAATCAAAAATGAAATAGGTATATGCCATAGGAAAGCACTTTTTTTCTTGAGGCTATATTTTTCTTTTTCTATAGCTGCAAATTTCATCCACAGCTTTCCAAATCAAGCTTCACTGTACCAAAATATACCCAATAAAACAGAGATCAACATGCCAGCTATGTCTGCTCACCATGACACGTTTGAGAGTATATGAAGAGTATTTGTGATGAGTGATTGCATGAGAGAGTTTTTGAGAAATATTATAGAGTATTATAGGAGCTTTTTTTTGTCCGCAAGGATGATTTGTATTACAGGAAACTACCCTATACTGATATGTAATTATGTCTAAGGAATATATATTTATGAATCCGATTTTTATTCTTCTCATTTTTTTCGTTGTGGCATTGATTTGGTCATTCGGGAGTTTCCTTGTTGTGAGGAATATAGAAAAGCCTCGCTACATTGTTGTTGATAAGAGAAATGGTTACGAGATTCGCGATTATACTCCTTATATTGTTGCAGAGGTTGAAGTCATCGGAAGACGCAATAACTCCATGAATCAGTGATTTCGTCTCTTGGCTGACTACATATTTTGAAATAATACCAAGAGTACATCGATAGCAATGACTGCACCTGTTACCGAATCTGTTTCGGAGCCTGTTGCTATGACTGCTCCCGTGATGGAGCAGGGTAATTGAGATACACGTCGTGTGACATTTTCTATGCCCTCGAAATATACGCTCGAAACTCTTCCCAAACCAAATAATTCTGCGGTGATACTTCGAGAAATCCCGGCACAACGTCTAGCTGTAAAGAGATTCTCATGGTATGCAGGGGATAGTCGTGTAATTCATTTTCAATCACAACTTATGGAGCTCCTGAAACGAGATGGTATCAAAGCTCTCTGAACTCCTGCTTACGCAGGGTATAATCCGCCTTTTAGTGCTCCGTGGATACGGCGAAATGAAGTCATGATCGAAGTATCAAGATAGAGAATATAATATGTGTTCAAGGTTTTTTGTAGAAGAAGTTTTTTGTTACAGTATTTCATACCAATTCTGTACATAGAAATTCTTACGATATACGGATTTTTCTTTTCTATATCATATTTTTTCCCTCTTCCAGAATTTGATTTTTATTTTTATATAAAAAAGATTTGCAATGTGAAGCTTTTTTACTATCATGCCGCCACATATCATAACAGTTCGCTCCAATTCAATGGTTAAAGAAGAGAAAATACTTGCCCAAGGCACTGTGCTTGAGTCTCTCCCAAATGGGAGTTACCGGATACAGATAACTTCTCTTTCAGGTCAAGAACTCGGCGACAATGGTATGGTCGTCTTTGGTCATGTCTCAGGTCATATGCGTAAATGTAATATTTCTCTTATCAACGGTGATAAAGTAGACATAGAACTTACTCCATATGATTTAGAAAAAGGCCGCATTACTTATCGTCATAACGTCAATAATTCTGTATGAAAGTTCGCCCGTCAATAAAACCTCGAGATCCACGAAATGACGTTATTGTCATCCGTTGGAATAAGAGTCATACCAAAAGGTATGTCCGAATTATTAACAAAAAGAACCGTCGTTACAATCAAAGACAAGGTTAATTTATATTTTTCTTTATGGTACGTATTTCTGGAGTCAACATTCCAAACCACAAACATTTGTGGATCGCTCTCACTGCTATTTATGGTGTGGGAATTACTCGATCAAAAGCTATTCTGACGTCAAGCAAAATTGCACCTGACAGAAAAGTTGAAACTCTTTCTGAAGAAGAGCTCGGTATCATCCGAGATGAGCTCAAAAAATATACACTCGAAGGAGATCTCCGAAGAGAAATAACGGGCAACATCAAAGCCCTTCAAGATATGAACTGTTACCGTGGTATCCGTCATAAAAAAGGACTTCCTGTTCGCGGACAACGTACAAAAACAAATGCTCGTACGAAACGAGGGAAAAAAGCAACTGTTGCAAATAAAAAAGTCGCTGCGAAATAATTTATCTTTTCTTTTATGGCTCAAACTCTACGTCGAAATAAAAAAACAAAACGCACTGTCGAACAAGGTGTTATCTGTGTTTCTGCTCTGTATAATAATACTCATGTGAGTGTTTCTGATACAGATGGTAATGTCCTTACTTGGCATAGTGGTGGTCGTGCAGGATTCAAGGGTGCTCGTGAAGCAACACCTTACGCTGCTTCTATGGCTATGGAAAAATGTCTCGAAGAATCTACGCGTCTTTATGGCCTCAAACGAGCTCATGTTGTCGTAAAAGGTGTCGGTTCTGGACGAGATAATGCTCTCCGAGCGATTGTGGCCGCTGGTGTTGAAATTGATTCAATTGTTGATGAAACTCCAGTACCATATAATGGTACCAAGAAAAAGAAAATCCGTAAGCTCTAATTCTCCACTTTAATTTACTATGCGTTATACTGGCCCAAAAAAGAAACTCTGTCGTCGTGAAGGTGTAAACCTTTTCGGAAGTGAAAAATATTCACTCACAGATTCAAAGCGAAAACTCCTCGGTAAAAATGTAGGCCGTATGGGCCTCTTTGGTCAACAGCTTCGTGCTAAACAGACCATGAAGAGAATGTTTGGTTGTTCTGAAAAACAATTTTCAAATTACTTCAAAAAAGCTGCTCGCATGTCAGGAAATACTCTTGAAAATATGCAGAGACTCGTTGAAACTCGTCTCGATGTCGCAGTACTCAAGGCTAATTTTGCTCGTACTATTATGCAGGCGCGCCAGTTTGTGAGTCATGCTCATTTTATTGTTAATGGTCAGAAAGTGGATATCCCATCTTACCAGGTATCTGTTGGTGACGTTATAGAAGTTCGTGAGAAACTCAAGGATACTCCATTGTACCGTACTCTTCTTACAGAATCAGAAGAATTTCTCAAAAATAATCAAGCAGGTCGAGTCTCAGCTGTAGACTGGATTGATGCTGATCCAAAGGCTTTCAAAATTACAATCAAGCGTCTTCCAGAGTCACAGGACTACGATCAAAGTGTTGATATGAAAAAGATTATCGAGTTTTATTCAAAATAGTTTCTACTTTTTTACCATATTTGTATGCACATTCTCCATACCATCATTGGTCTTCCAAAAGTCTCTGAGCAGCGTATTTCTCACGATGATTCAAGCCTCGAGTCGGTCTTTGATATTACTCCACTCCCACGGGGTTATGGTATGACTCTCGGACATGCACTTCGTAGATCTATTATCTCCTCTATACCAGGCACACGTGTCACGGGTATCAAGATTGAAGGTGTTTCTCATGAGTATACAACTCTTCCAGGTATCCGTGAGAGTGTTCTTGATATGATGCTTAATCTCAAGAATCTCGTTCTCGAAAAATCAGATATTGGTGTTACATGGATTTCTCTCAAGAAAAATAAGGCTGGCAAAGTCACAGCTGCAGATATCAAACTTACTGGTGGCGTTGAAATTTTGAACAAAGATCTTTATATCACAGAAATTGATCGTGATGGATTTGACCTTGATGTACAAATTCGTGTAGAAAAAAATGTCGGATATAAATCTATCGATACGCTCAAAAAAGAAGATGATGATGTTATGATTCTCGTTGTTGATGCAAGTTTTTCTCCAGTTCTCAATGTTAGTACTGAAGTAAAAAGCGAACGTTATGGCGATATGACTGATCTTGATTGTCTTTCTCTCACTATTAAGACAAATGGATCTATTACTCCTGAAAGTGCTCTCAAATTTGGTTCTCAAATGCTCCGATCTTATTTTGATATTTTCTGTGATACAGAAGTAGTCATCGAAAGTGAATTCATGGGGGATGTTCGCTCTCTTCGTGAGAAAGAGAAAAAAGAGGCTCATGCAACTGAGCACCGAGAAAATTTTACTCATATTGATTTTTTGGGTCTCTCACCTCGCACGCTTAATGCGCTCGTCAACGGAAATATTCTCTCTGTTGAACAGCTCGAAAAATGTACAGAAGCAAAACTGTCTTCTATCAAAGGATTTGGGAAAAAAGCTATGGACGAAGTCCGTGCAGCTCTCGCAACTCAGAGCAAGAAACTTCTCGGAGACGATTAAACTCATAAAACGTATTCAACTTACAAACTTATTAAAAATATATGCGACACCGTTCCAAAAAACATCTCAAACTCAATGGCAAAGACGTCAATCATCGTGATGCAGTACTCCGAAATCTCGCATCGAGCTTATTTCTTCATGGTAAAATAGCTACGACACAAAAACGTGCTCGAGCTGTTACTCCTCTGGTACATAACCTCATTGGTAAATGTCAGAACAATAACACTATGAATACGATCCGTGCGCTCCAGGCTTCACTCTACACAGAGGCAGCATGTGTAGCAGCTATGGAAATGGCAAAAACAACGAAAAAAACATCTGGTTTTACTCGCATGACTCCTCTCAAGTATCGTGCTGGTGATTCAAGCATGCTTGTCACTCTTGAACTTCTTGTATAAACAAACACTATTTGTCTCTTTCTCTATGAAAACTCTTTTTCCAAATACTCCTTCCCGCCAATGGTATCTCATCGATGCAGATGGTCTCACCTTATGACGTCTTGCGCAACAAATAGCTCGCAAGCTCTCAGGTAAGGATAAGCACACCTATTCTGCTCATATCGACAATTGAGATTATGTTATTGTGACAAATATAGATAAAATCAAAACAACTGGGCGAAAGGAATCTCAAAAAGAATATCATACTCATTCTCAATATATGGGTGGTCTCAAGACTATTACTCTTGGTGAGCTTCGTACAAAAAAACCTTTCGAACCTCTCAAGCTTGCAGTTGCTGGTATGTTACCAAAAAATAGCCACCGTGATGAGATGCTCGCTCGAATGAAACAATTTCAGGGCACAGAACATAGCCATGAAGCCCAGACACCAGTCATACTTACCCCTTCTTTCTAAATCGAACTATGAAATATACTTACGCTATTGGTCGACGAAAAACAGCTACTGCTCAAGTACGCCTCTTTGCTTGAAAAGGTGAGTCTGAGGTTAATGGAAAACCTCTGAATGAGTACGTCACTCGTGATGATCT
>CAYUVP010000027.1:0-11710 GCA_964448195.1 uncultured Candidatus Peribacteria bacterium
GTCTGAGTACTTGTATGTGTATTCTGGTGTAGTTTTTGTCATGGCGTTGGTTTTGACTGTGTTTTCTATGAATGATAATTTTTTCTTTGTATACCTTGTTGCTGGATTTTTCCTTTTTGTCGTTATAATTTTATAAATTTGTTTACCGATTATACCACTCTCTATAATCTCTATAGTAGTATCTGAAAGGCTCTTTTTATTGGCTGACTTCTAGGTACTGGTGCGATGTTAGGAGATGTCGTGAAAAGTTTCATAAAACGTAGACTCGGGAAAAAGCCAGGGGTTATGTTTCAGCCGTGGGATGGTATAGATTATATGATCGGTGCTATGACAATAATTTACCCTTGGTACAGCGTCTCTCTCTCTGGCGGTATTTTTCTCCTCATAATATGACCTCTACTGAGTCTCGCAATGAATACCCTCGCATATCAAATTGGTTGGAAAGAATGTTGGTACTAAAGCCTGTAGATAAGGTTCTTTACTTCGCAAAGAATAATATTACCATATAGGGAAATAAAATACATGAAAAAACTATCTCGCTCATCAATTATATTAGGAGCTATAACTATTTACGGGCTCTGAGTATATATAGCATACTTAAGTTTTCACTATTTTTCCTATGTGCCAATCAAGTTACGAGTGAGTCTAACTATAGTTTCGATACTTTTAGGAGAATTGTTTTTATGGATACTATTTACACTCTATAGGCGCTACAGCCCAGAAAATCACTCTTCTCAATCAGAGAGACACAACCCGGTAGCTACCCCAAAAGAACCAAAACCTCAAAAAGAAGAACACATACAAGTTGAAAAAAAGGAGATTCTTGTCACAGAATCTCCAAAACAAGAAAAGAAAAGCAAAAAAATACAAGAATCCTATAAAAGAGTCCTCCTTGAGTGTCAAAAAAAATTATCGCCAAAAGAATACAAGAAATTCCAAGAAGATACTAAGTACGATATCCTCCTCTATGATGCGCTCATAGTTAGCCAGGATAAAACATGAGATGTATTGAAAAAAATTCAAACTGAAAAAGGAGAATTTTATGCAAATACAGTCCTCGAAATATTAAAATAGTACATTTATACACCGGCAGCTTCAGATGGGCTCCTCTTGTTAGCAAACATTCACTGTTCTAGCATATAGATTAACTGAGTCGGAACATAATCAGATTTTCGGATATAGTAATCAGCCCCTGCGCTATAAATTTTTTCGCTTATACCTGGTCCTTCTATATTGGAATTAACTATGATAACACTATCAAGTGAGGTATTTTCACGAAAAGTCTTCATAAGAGCAAACCCATCCATATGGGGCATCATAATATCAAGGAGTATATACTTTGGGTGAAAAGAAACTGCCTTTGTAATGCCCTCTAATCAATCCTTTGCCGTTTCTACTTCGTAACCTTTGATCTCAAACATCGTTTTATACATATCAATAAGTTCCACTACATCATCTATGATGAGTATTTTATCTTTTTTTACTTCTGGATCAGATGGGATAGGAGATACTACTGATAGTTCATTTTGATGCTGAATAATCTCTATCCAGACTGTATCTGCAGTATTTTTATTCACATGAATAACCTTCTCTTGTCCAGATAAAAATGGTACATCACTATCGTCTCTAAGAGAGATCTGCTCGGGAACTACTGGAAGAGCAAAGACAGCTGGCAAAAGGGCTCTGCCATTATCAATATCAGAATCAATCATGATAATATCCACGGGAACAGTGGAAATAATTGACTGAAAAACTGATGCCTCCGAAAGTACGATTGTCTCGTAACCATGAGCCTGAAGTGCAGGTCATATGGTCCCCGATTTAGAGAGAATAATACATTTTTTTGTAGACATAGTGTATGAAAATCAACTCAATGATACCATACATATATGGCAGGGTCAAAATAAATGTATATTGACAAATAGGGTAATTAATCAAATCTTTTCTCAATATTTTTTGTCGCAGAATATTTGGCGACACCCATAAATATTGCAATAGCAATAAACAGATTTATAGCAATAGCGAAATTGGGAGGTAACCCAAGCGCAATAAGCCCAGCTATGAGAGGTGCCTCTGATATATAGAGAACAATGGCTGCAGGCAAACAGTCTTTAGTGACTTCGAGGTTATCAATAAGGGCTTTCTTTGGTGTATATGCTGTTCCATGTCATCTCGTGAGAATCATATAAGCCACAGCGTATCATAATACTCATGAAATATAATCCCCCACATTTGCTCCAATAATAGAAGAAAAATATATATTTGTAGTAGACATCTTCCCCAAGAAAAATCAAATATAGTTACCTGGTATGGTAATGATTTCACTAATTGTAAGAGCCTGAGAAGCGCTCTCATCAAGATGTGTCTCAAGATCTTTGTGTATTTTTCTGTGGATCAAAGATCTTGGTAATTCATAGAAAATGTCGCGCCCTACTTGGTACAATCCTCGAAACAAGAGTGATGGCTTTCGAAATATATCACGATAAAGACAATACGTTGAAAAGAGTTCACACTTTAGTCTTTGTTTTAGAGAAATATTATAGGTTTTTTGGTGAAGCATATAATATTATACTCTATTTTTTATAAGCTAAATCAATAAGTCTATCGAGTAAATCTGAAAAATATATACCTGAAAATTCCAATAACACTGGATACATACTCATTTCAGTAAACTCTGGCATAGTATTAATCTCATTGAGATAATACTGGGAAGTTTCTCGATCGACAAAAAAATCAATTCGAGCCAATCAACGAGCCCTAACAGCAAGATATGCTTCTTTTGCATCTTTTTGGAGATTCTGCAATAATTCTTCAGGTATATGCTTTGCTGGAACCTCAATATAACTCGCATTTTCATCTATATATTTTGCCTCATAAGTATAGAAGTCATGACGAGAAGAAATAATATTTTCGCCTGCGATAGATACAATCAAATCTTGATTCCCCAAGACAGAGAATTCAATTTCTCGGGGGGAATCCAGCCCTTTTTCCGCCAAAATATGAGAGTCGTAAAGGAAAGCATTCTCGATAGCCATCTCCAGTTTTTCTCGTGATAAAACTTTCGTAATACCAATAGAACTTCAAAGATTAGCAGGTTTAATAAAAATGGGGTATCACAAGAGTCCAATTTCGTGAATTACTCTCTCTGATGATTTGTGCCATTCAGAAAGATTAAAACCAAAATATGGCAATTGAGAAATCCCAACTTTCTCTAATACAGCTTTTGTAATGATTTTATCCATACATATAGCAGAACCTGCCACCCCGCTACCAACATAAGGAATACCCATTAAATCAAGCATCCCCTGAAGACGTCAATCTTCTCCATTGGCTCCATGTATAACTGGGAAAATGATGTCCGGCCTCGTTTCAAGCATTTCTAAACAATCTACAATATTTTTACACGTGTTAGCTGATTCATTCAATACATCAATATCCTGTGGACCTGTATATTCTGTCGATTCTTCTAGGAGTAATGAGAGTGCCTTAGGTCACGAAATACACTGTCAAGATTTCATAACCCCAATAGTCAAAACATCATATTTATTAGTATCTAATCAATTCAAGATAGCTTTTGCAGAATCGAGAGAAACCCTATGTTCAAAACTCCTACCTCCAAAAATAACCAATATAACAGTCTTTGACATAAAATTTCAAGTTTGTAGATCTCTATCGCCAATAAAATAAAGCCAAGTATACAGAGAGAAAAGAATTTACAAATAACATTTTTTGCATTAAGATAAAAAATAGAGCATACTGAGAACATGAATGTAGAACTCATATACAGTATAGGCTGAGCATTTACTAATTTTAGCTACATACCTATCTCGATTTTGATGATAGTTTCTGGATCCTATAAAAAATACAGAGCCTTCACTCTCTATATTATATTAATGGCAGTATGGGGTTACGCTGATTACCTTATGGGCAAAACTGAAGAATACATAGGGATTTGGCGTCTATATAATTTTTGCAACATCTTAAATGCATACTTATTTTACATATTCTCTAATGAATTTTCTCAAAAATATAACAAAAAAAACATTACGATTTTCTGAATTATTTGTGTTTTTTTCTTGTTCTTAAATTATTACAAAAATCTACTCATACCCGACTCTATAGTTGAATTAACAGGAACCGAACTATTCAAATCAATATGGTTATACGATTTTTTCGTTTTATATTATATCGGTTTACTCATGATGTGAACCCTGTGGATCTATCAGAATTTTAAAGGTAACGTCAAAATTCGAAAATTCATATTATTAGCATGTATACTTACCCTTATTGGTGACACTTATTCCTTTGGTACGGTCTATTTCGAGTGACTCTATAACTTCCCATATATAGCATATTTAATATGTTTTTTACCGTATCTCGTCACCTATCTCATTTTCCGTCATCGACTCTTCGATGCACGATCAACATTACTCAGACTCCTACAGTGAGGATTTATCGTAGGGCTATGAATTATAGCTGCAGCATCAATCTACGAAATCCTCTGAAAATATGGCTACTACCCACATCTCGATATACCACTTATCTCAATAACAGCAGTATGAGTTACTACAATTTTTCTACTTTCAAAATCAAACAAAATCCATAAATGGTTCCAACTCGCAGACATACGCGAGCTCGAGCGTGGGGTTTGAGATTTTCTCACATCAAGCGTAGTCACTGAATCACCAGAAGAAGTAGTTCAAAATATAAACCTAGCTCTCAAAAGTGGCCTAAAAATCGATGAGATAAAAGTCATAAATCGTGCCCAAATGATGGCTTATCCTGAACTGTCAAAAGAACTGTCCTATATACCAAAAATAATTCAATGAGTTTCTCTCAAAGAAGCTAAAAATGAATCAGAAAATACAGGTAAAAAGATAGCATATTTGGCTGAATTGGAATCTCTCGGAGATATTTGTATCCCTATATATATAGAGCACAAATTAGCATATTTTATTATTTTACCAGAGAAAAAAAGCCAAGCAAAATACACATCAAACGAATTGAGGATAATCAACACAATGCGCCAAAAAATCGCTCTCTCATTTCAAATCCTCGAATATAATCAGATACTCCGTGATGAAGTAGAGAGTCAAACACTACAAATCAATGAACAGAAGAAAGAACTCGAAATATCCTACAAAAAACTGGAAACATTGGATAAAGAAAAAGACGTATTCATGAATATGGCAGCTCATGAACTCAGGACTCCGATGACCATCATTCGTTGATATGCTGATATTCTGCTCGACGGTAGCGCCTGAATGATATTACCAGGTCAGAAAAAACTCTTGGAAAATATTCTCAGGGGGAGCCAATCACTCCTTGAGCTCGTGAATGATTTATTGGACTTATCTCGCATAGATGCAGGAAAAATGGAGCTCAAATATGAAATATGTGATATAAAAAGTTTAACCAATGATACCTACGAAGATTTCAAAACCCTGATGTCCAAGAAAAATATGCAATTTAATCTCGAAGAATCCCTGAGTCAAGATTACAATTTTTCTACCGATAAAGCAAAACTCAGGCTGATATATAATAATCTCATTAGTAATGCCTATAAGTATACTCCGGAGAACGGTAATGTAGTATTTAGAATTTCAACTGTTATAGAAAACGATATACCGTGGCTAGATTTCTCAGTAACAGATTCGGGTGTAGGTATCCCTGATGAGGAAATACCAAAAGTTTTTGATCGATTTGCAAGCATATCAACACATAACAATCTAGCGGCGACTATACAGAGCACAGGTCTAGGTCTCTCAATAGTGAAAAAAATTGTTGTAGGGATGGGGTGAAATATCTTCGTTCAGAGTATAGTTGGTCAAGGAACTACTTTTACAGTAAAACTTCCCTATAAAAAACCTCTAGCAGAGTAATATAAACTAGGATCAGTAAGCATGACCTAAAATTCAACCTGTGACTACCTCATACTCTTTACCGTCTGCATTCATAGTAAGTATTTCGCTTCTCCATTGAATTTTTCATTTTTGGAAAGCAATCAATACTGCTGAACCTCCTAATTGGAAATATCATTTCTCCTCTCCTCGGGAAAAAGAAGATCATACAACTTTATGATTCACTATAGACCCGACATTTGTAGCTCACACTTCGAGCCATAAAACATCTCAGAATTGAACGGTATGAAGATGTGTGAGATGAGATTTATTTTGTACCCATAATCCTGTATCAAGAACGCTATTATCAACAGAATAAAGAGGTCATTCTCGTTCCCATGTACCAAGTATTTCACCTTCATCAAAGAAATGAAAATGATGATAATCAGAAAAACGTAATCGACAAAAGCATATATCTCCTGAGCTAAATTCTGATATTTTTGGTCAAAACAAATTCAAGAGATTTGCATGGTACCCTTTTACACAAAAATCTTGCACAGAAGAAATACCTTGAAAGATTTCAACACAGCTATCAGCTGGACTTCAGAGATATGTTTCCTCTCTCGGGAAATGGCGAAAATCTCGATGAGAGGAGCGAATAAAAAAATCATTCACTGTAGAAAAACCACCTTCTGGTGTTTCATAAGTATCCAGCTTTATACCATACACTTTCATGAGGAGTGGAATCAAATATCGTGATAGAGGAGTGGAAAATAAAACTCCGCTCATCTCAGAAAACCATTTCATGCGAAATAACATACGAAATGGAAGTCCAAACGGATTATGGTAGACAAACCAGAGAAATCATTTTTTTGGCATAGCTACAAAAGCGATAAATACTATCTGTCTCTCTTAACAACAAAGCTAATAATATCAACGAATTTTTCGTTCTTTAATTCTCTCACACACTCTATCATTTCTGACTCATATGAAGCAAGAAGATCTTTTGATGCTTCGATACCTACAAGAGCCACAATACCTTTTCCACTCGATATATCTTTCCCGACATTTTTACCAACAAGATGAGCATCACCTTCTGCATCCAATATATCATCCCGTATCTGAAACGAACGACCCAAAAGCATACCAAAATGACGAAGTTTTCATAAAATAAAATCATCAACCCCGGCCAAATATCAGCCAATTACCAGGGCTGATGCTATAAAAACACCCGTTTTTTCATCATGTATCCGCAAGAGTTCTTCCAGAGTGATGGTATCATGCCTCAGCATTGTATCACGGACTTGCCCACGAACAACGCCCAGATCTCACAGGGTATGAGTTATTTCCAAAAGAACTCGAATATCACCACTCGATGCTAAAAGTTCAAAACCGAGACACTGAAGAGCATCACCAACGAGAACTGCCATAGTTTCTCCATATTTTTTCCAGACAGTAGGCTTTCCTCGACGGAGAGTGTCATTATCCATACATGGGAGGTCATCATGCACGAGAGTGTACGCATGAATCATCTCTATACCTACTATGCTGGGGAGGATATCCTGTGATGATTTTCCGGAGAAAAATTCATAGGTGATGAGACATAAAATAGCTCTCAATCTCTTACCACCCCCTTCAACAGCATAGCGCAAAGCTTCTTCGAATATTTTTTCTACTTCTTGATGGCTCGTATAGCGAGCATCAAAAAAGTCATGAAGAGCTTTTTCAACAGAATTTTGGTATTTAGGAAGCCAGTTTGATATCATAGAATTATTTACCAAAATTACGCTTTGCTCATTCAAAAAAATCCACAGCTCCATCAAAATCTTTCTGAGAGAAGTCTGGCCACAAAGTTTCTGTAAAATAATACTCAGAATAAGCTGATTGGTAGAGGAGATAGCCAGAATGACGAATATTTCAACCTGTACGTACTATGAGGTCAGGAGGAGGATATTTACCTGAATCAAGATACGTAAGAAATTCTTTTTCTGTCAAAGTGTCAGGGTCAACACCTTCTGAGATGCAACGTTTCACACCACGTACAATCTCATCCTGACCACTATATCAAAAAGCAAGGATAAACGTCATTACTTGAGAATGTTTCGTAGCTTCTACAGCGTCACTAAAAATCGAGCGAATATCGTCTGGCAAGAGACTCAGATCACCTATGGTAGCGAATCTGATTGATTGCTCTTGCATAAGAGTTACGAGTTTTGGTAATTTTGTACGAATTAATTCGTAGATAACAGCAATTTCTCAGGCATCTCTACTTGTAATATTTTCCTTTGAAAGTGCCCACATGCTTACATGTTTTATACCTCTGATAAGGCACATTTTCAAGACTTTTTCGATATTTTCACCCCCTTGTATGTGTCAAAAAGACACTAAATTCTTCAACTTTTTCGCCCAACGACGATTTCCATCCATGATAAATCCTATATGTTGCATAAGGTTATTTTCGACCCATTGTACGAGGAGAAGCAAAAACGCCAATTTTATATATCTTTGTGATATCAAAAAAGATGATTACAATGCTCCCGTATGCAAAAAGACTATTCTCATCTCCTCACAAATTATCCAGACTTTCCAGCTCCTGGTGTCCTCTTCCGTGATATGTCCCCGTTGCTGTTTTCGGTCGAACATCGTGATGAGATTATGGATTCCTTTGGAGCGTTTATTTGAGACAACACTATTGACTGTATCGCTGGTGTCGATGCACGAGGCTTTGTCCTCGGAGGTATGCTCGCTGAGAAATACCATCTACCGTTTGTCATGATACGAAAAGACGGGAAACTCCCTGATTCTCTCGTCGCAAAAGAATCGTACAGCTACGAATATAGTTCCGCAACGCTGGCTATTCGCAAAGATATTCTCTCTGGCCACCGTGTCCTCATCATCGATGATGTACTCGCAACAGGAGGTACGCTCGGGGCTGCCCTGGAACTGGCAAAAAATAATGGAGCAAGTGCGGTCTTCGGTGGCGTCCTTATGGAAATTGCTCCTCTCAAGGGGCGAGAAAAGCTCGCACCATACGAGATATTTTCAGCAATTCAGTTTTAGATTACTAAAAGAGAAACAGGTTTTTAGGGGAGCAACTGTCTGAGCGTCATGAATAGAGAAATGAAGTTGCTGACGTGGAAAGCGAGTTTTGGCTTCCCTAAATACTTTTGGTACTTTTGGTAACAAAAGTACAATAAGGAAGTACTCGAAGTGAGATTACTCACTTCTCCCGTACTTTTTCGACAAAAAGTACAAAAAAAATCTGTAATATCTACAACACAAAAATATGCAACACAAAAAAATCCTCATAATCTCTGCTATGGCAGAAGAGATGCTTCCACTTACCAAGTATCTAAGCTACGAAAAAGTCCTCGCTCCCGGAGATATAGTCGAGCATGGAAATTTCATCTTTGCAATCAGTTCGGTCGGAAAAGTCTCTGCAGCCATGACACTGACGAAAGTCCTCGAACAATACACGATCGACACTATTATCAATATCGGACTTGCTGGGAGTCTCTCGCACAACCTAGAGTTCGGTGATGTCGTCGTTGTCGAGCATACAGTTGAACATGATGGACTAATCGAAGGCGATAACGAAGCACAAAAAAGACTCTATCCTCTCTTCAATCTCCTCACGATAGAGCATCCAGAGCTCAAATCCTGAGTACTTGTCACCGGAGATCAATTCGTCGCTTCATGAAGTACTCGTGAAACACTTCAGGCAAAAGGCGGACAGCTCGTCGACATGGAAGGTGCTGCGCTGGCAAAAGTCGCTCACCACTACAAGAAACCCCTCATTGTCTTGAAGGTCATCTCGGACAATGCTGATGAACACGCAGGTGATAATTTCACACAAAATCTCCACGCCGGAGAACGTGTCGTCAGACATCTCCCTTTTATCCTCGACTTCGTAGTAAACAGATAAGATAAGAGATATGGATTTTTAAGGGATTAACTGTTTCAGATCGATGAATGCAGAACGGCAAAATAAAAAAAGTCAGACCTGTCTACCAGCAGGCAGGGTTTTTGCCTCTTAAATTGTTTTGGTACTTTTGCAATCAAAAGTACAATAAGGAGACAAACTCTCTGATAATAAAATCTATGATAACAATAAACGCAGGACTCCATTCGAGCGAAAAAGACCACAAAGTGATGACGGGCGGTACACTCACCGTCGATAAGTCTATCGAATCTGACAAGCCTCTCGATATTCACACCTATACACTCCATCTCTTTGAAAAACCAAGCGATTCTGAGTATGATGCATTTCATGCTGGGATCCATACAAACGAACACCTCCTCGCCTATACCCCTGATACGGGCAGTCTCCGAGCCAGTCTCGCTGATATAGTACCCGACCTCGACACAAAGATGATTCTCGATGTCTCACCATTTGAAACAGAAGACGGAAATTATGGCTTCCGCATAACTTCACTCATTAAGCTGGACACAGAAACACTGAGGCAAGCAACAAAAATCTCCCTCCAGAGAGCCATCGAATATATCGGTAAAATACAAACGGGACAGGGAGACAAAAAATGATACAAAGGTGTGCCCTTTGCTACTGCAGAACAGTGTGGTCAATTCACCTATCACAATCCTGAGAAAGCAGGAAAAGATCTCGGGAAGGTCAATGTCGATACACTACTCATCGAGTCAGATACAATCTCTACAAATCACCAAAAAGCAGCCGTCTGTGATCTACGACTCCTCAAACCAAAAAATAATGAAGCAGATGACCGCATCACACTCGATCCAAAATTCAGTTATTACCTCTCACAGAAAATCGAACACGAACTCCCCGAAAAAATGATTGGTACAGCCACTATTGTCTGAACTTTTGGTTGTATGACTGGTACCTATCTCTGCGTCTCGTACTTAAATAGTATGGAAGAGGATATACCTCATGTCCATGCAAAAATCATGGAAATACTCACTGAAATAGGACAAGAAAATCTGACACCAGAGCACCGCACACAACTCGAGACCATCCTTGCAAACTACGAAGCATACGGAGTCAGATAAACACTAGACTGAAAAAGTTTCTTTTGGAAATCGTTTTTTAACAACGCCGACTATCTCGGCTGAGTCATCTGGCTCGACAATGAAGTCACCAAATTCACGGTTAAATGAACGAAGAACGAGCTTATCTCCGTCTTGAAGGACTTTTTTTATCTTTGGGAGACCATTGTGCACCACCATAACCTGATCTTCAGGATTAAATCCTGATTGCACTTTGATAAGGAGGAAATCTCCAGAATGAATAAAGGGTTCCATAGAATCACCTTTCGCACGAGTAATAAAATAACTCTCTTTCTCAGACTGATTGATGCATTCCTTTTCAACTTCCAGCTTCTTGCGAGGATATTCAGCAAGAATACTCTTCCCTGCATTACCACACTGCGCAAAGCCAAAAAATGGTATCATGAGTTGGTCTCTCTCTTCAAACTTGCGGAGGACCTGATATCCACCAAATGGACTCTTGGCAATATAGCCCATACGGATGAGCTGATCGATTTTGTCCAACACCTTCTGTGGATGATCTATCCCGACCGCTTCACCAATATCAGCGAGGGTCATACTATACTCCTGATTATCATAGAGATAATCGAGAATATCACGCTGTCGGCCATCAAGAGGTTTCATAATGAATTATTTATTAATACCTCATGATTATATTCATAAATATTTTACTGGCAAATATTTTTACAGAAAAACGTTGATAAGAAAAAAAGTTGAATTTTATATACATAAAAACATTTTTTAATAAGAAAAAACCCTTCATAAAAGAAGGGTTTTTTAAGTTATCTCGAATGTCCTGGCGCCTACCTACTCTTGCACTCCAAGGGAGCACTACCATCGGCACGACG
>CAYUVP010000028.1:0-10508 GCA_964448195.1 uncultured Candidatus Peribacteria bacterium
AAACTCCAAAGATTCTTATCAGTTCAGATGTACGGGAAGCAAATAATATATTTATTGATAACTTTCTTCAAGGCATCCGTTCATCTGGTATATGAGAGGTAACTATCATTGGTTATGATAAGGCAACACCACAGTATCAATACGGTGTCTGTTCTACTCCACTAGCGTATTTTGCAGCTATTGATACATTCGACTGCTTATGTCTCTTTACAGCATCCCATAATCCGAGCGAATACCTCGGGATAAAAATAGTCGACAGTAAGTGTCTCCCGATAAAATCAAGCGAACTCAAAACAATTTTTCAGGAACAAGAAAAAAATAACATTGCAGACTGTGGTAAGCCTATAATCAAATATTATGATGGTCAAAAAATAGATGAAATAATGACTCAAATAGAACAAAAATTCACAACTCTCACAAAAATACCAAAAATCACAATCGACTATAGTCATGGTGCTGCAACTCATTTCGAACAAATATTTCTAAAAAAAGTACTCTGAGAAAATTCAGTTCATATCTTTACAAATCCTGATGGAAATTTCCCAGCACATGACACGGATACATCTCGTTTTGCAAATTATCAAAAACTCATAAAAGAAGTACAGAACAATGGGAGTGATTTTGGCTTCATATTTGATGGTGATGCTGATAGATTTGGCATGGTCATACCAGATGGTACAGTCGTAACTGGAGATATACTCCTCTCTATCATAGCAAAACAACTCCTCCTCGATGGTACAGCAGAGAGACTCGGAAGTAGAGCGATTTTTCAAGAAGTTTTTTGTGGACGAATTGTCTGAGACACTGTCAGCAAATACGGAGGTGAGCTCCATATGATGTGCGTAGGGAGAGCAGCATTTGTAGAAAAAGTAATACAATCAAATGGATTACTCGCTGGAGAAGTAAGCACACATCTTCTCTTCAAGGAATACGGAACAATTGAAATGCCAATTGCTGGACTTTTTTATCTCCTCAAAGCTCTCGAGAGTTATGAAAATGCCACTCAGATGATCAGAGAATTCGATGTATATGCACGAGGACAAGTGATACAATTTCATACCGAAAAAAAAGATGAAATCATCGCAGCCCTCACAGAAAAATACAAAAATTTAAAACAAATTACAATTGACGGGATTAGGATAGAAGCGCCTGAATGGTGGTTTTGTGTGAGAAAATCAAATACGGAACCTCTTCTCAAGCTCGCACTTGAAGCAAGCAATAGGGCTCTGTACGATGAGATTCTTTCTGAGATGCGTATATTTTTTCAGTCATATGGAGCAGTAGAAAAACTCTAATTTTATACGTATGATACTCGGTTTCCTCGTCATAACGACCTTCCTTGCCAATATTTGGCTCGGTTTTTCTCTTGGCTTCCCTATAACCGTAGGCCTATGAATAGATATTCCCGCTGGACTCATATTTTTTATTGCAAGCCTTCCCCTTGTTTTACTTTTTTCAGGAAGTGGAGCTGTTGCAATTGGATTTGTGGGAATGCTTTTTGGAAAACACGATGACAGAAGTAAATGAAAGAGATTTCTAAAAAGCTTTTTGCATGGTTGGGCTTGGCTCACGATAATTATCTGGATAACCCCTTGGCTCATATTCTCAGCACTAAAAATCTCCAACAATCATTTCCCAGCAACACTTCCTCGTATCACCCTCTCCAATGGTGAAAAGACAGTCATATTTCAGTCTATGATGCATGTTGCATCACCATGATTCTATAGAGATATCAGACGAGATATGGAGAGTCTGCGGGATAAAGACTATGTTTTTTTCTACGAAGGAGTAAAAAAATGAACAGATGAAAGTATCAAAAAACTCGGTCAACTCATAGGAACAGATGTAACACCAGAGATGTATGACACTTTAGCAGAGATTGCTCAACTACGTTTTCAGGGGGATGATATCTTTACGAGTATACTCCCGAGCACCAATGTCGACCTCTCGACAGATGAAATAGTCGCACTTGCAGAAAAGGATACGCTCCCTCCTCCAACAACAAAACAAGTAGATATTGCAAAGAAGCTCTGAGAACACTACCCAACTTTTACCCCCCTGCAAAAAAATATAGCACAAGTAGCGGCAAGATGAGCTATGAATCTGCTTCTAAGAGCCTATACAGACCCTCGCATAACACAGGAGCTCAAAAATACAATTCCTGTATTTACTATTATTCTCGACAAGAGAAACACTGTTATCAGAGATACTATCATAGCTTCTCCTAGCCAGAATATATATATTCACTATGGTGCCTTGCATTATGCGGGAGTACTCAAATGACTCCAGGAAAAAGATGCAAGGTGGAAAGAAATAAGCCGTACAGAATACACCGTTATACGATAGATTTGTAAAAAATTAAATCTCTGCATATAATACCCCCATGAAGAAACACATAAAAAAATACATATTCTACTCTTTTTCACTCCTTCTCGGAATCATATGCCTCGTTGGTGGTATAATGTATTCACGTTATAATCGAGAATGAATGAGTGGTTTATTTACTCTCTCGAATCTCCTCTCAAAGAGCGTGACAGAGATAGGAGCTGAGGAGGAACCTGTAAAAATAGTATCAACAAAGAGCAAAGAAAATATCGTCTCTCGTATCAATGAGCTCGAGAAAGAAATAGTAAGTGAAACGAACGACCCAGATAGAGCAAACATTCTCCGTGCAGAACTCTATGATCTCAAAAGAGAGCTTTCTCTCCTCTGAGAAGGAAAATAATAAGAACTATCTCAAAGATCACATTTAAATACGACGGTATTTTCGGACAAGAGTAACACTTATAACAGACAAGATTGAAAGTCCGAGGATTATCCATACCACATTGAGTGGACCTGTATCAGGGGTAGAACTCTGACAGATATTTGTACAGTAATCACCGTTGCTATTATTCCCATCATCACATTGTTCACCTCTTTCACGAGTACCATTTCCACAAGTAGAGCCTGCAGCACGACAATACATATCACATGAATCACCTGATATAGTATTTCCATCGTCACATTGTTCACCACGTTCCACAATACCGTTTCCACAGAGAACTCAGACATCTACTGTCGTACGACAGACATTTGATCTATTTCCTACTGCATCAGGATAACAATAGACTGTATAATGTCCTGCTTGAGAAAAAGTATATTGTGTAGTGTTGGACTCAAAAGTACCGACAACACTATTATTTTTTGTAATAGCAATAACCGTACGTCATGATGGCTGGCCAGAACATGACAACGATGTACGGAGAGGCACAGTACCACTATTTTCAAGAACCTGTACATGACATCATGTATTGACTACACTTGTGCGACACTGGTTCGAACACGTATCATTATCGATAAAATTTCCATCATCACACTGTTCACCACTCTCAACAATTCCGTTATTACAGACTGGAGCAGGGCCTCAAGAAATAAAACAACTATTCGTACATCCATCGTTATTGATGCGATTACCATCATCACATTGCTCAGAACCTTCACGTGTCCCGTTACCACATAGCGGACTCGTACACGAATTTGAACAACCATCATTATTATTTGAATTATTATCATCACATGATTCGCTTCCTTCGATAACTCCATTGCCACAGACAGGAAAACGACAAGAATTCGTACATCCATCGAGATTGCTATTATTTCCATCGTCACACTGTTCAGAACCTTCACGAATATTATTTCCACAAGATGCAACAGGTGTTACTGGTGCCTTGAGAAAATAGTAAGCACACTCTGTGTGTGTCGCTCCACGACTCGTAGAGAGTACACCATTTTCTTTGATGTTAGACTTTGTGACAAATCTCACTGAATAAACAGGAACATTATAATCAATACCCGCAGGAACTACTCCTCGCGTGATTGCTCATCGCATCTGAGCCCATCTCCAAGAACTATTACCAGTTCCATGATCAACAAGTGTAAATTGACTCGTGATATTCCCAGTAGGGCTCGCTGACATGTTTTGATGTGTAGATGCAGTGATAGAACTCTGAGAGAGGTCGATCCATTCTTGTTCTGTTGATGTGAGTCCTGGCCTAGGCACAAAGACATCATAGGGTTGATTGTTTTGTTCCAGTGTAAAACCAAAACATTGATTACAAGAAGATCATCCTGGCATCTGTCCACAATTGGCAGTATACGCAAGAGCTGGAAGAGAAAAAACAAGTCCAGCAAAGATAAATAATGTCCAAATACGTCGCATAAAAATAGGATTACTTCACTAGAATACCATGCTTTTTCTCCAGGGTCAAATAACTCAAAAGAAAATGCAGTAGACAAATAGTTTTTTTTTCATATAGTCACGCCCACAATGCTTGAAGAGAAAACTGTCTTCTGAGCATAAAAGTTTCGGGAACATAGCTCAATCGGTAGAGCAGCACCCTTTTAAGGTGATGGTCCTGGGTTCGATTCCCAGTGTTCCCACCAAATATACCAATCCCCCATTTCAAAGATTACCGAGGTAGGTAGACATACACAACCTGGTTTGCCAAGAACCATGTCTTCTCAGAGTATTCCAAACCATTTATATCACGAATAGTGATTTTTTTTGCTTTACTTTTTGAGAGTCAAAAAATATTCACATACTGCAGTCGCACACCTTCTGGAGATCAGCCACTTCGCACAATATAGGTCATAATTTTTTCATTTTCTGTCTCTGCGAGAAGAGCAAAAGTACCCGGTAATTGCAGACTCGTATCTACATCGAGATTGATTGGTACGTAGTTTGACACTTGTGTTTGGGTATTTACGACGGGTATTTCCTTCGGAACATTGGAGGGAATAACTGTATCATTTAGTACTGTTTTGATGACATATTGAGGATTACCACAACCACCTGTCTCGTCTGCCCAATCAGCTAATCGAGAAGCTATCACAAATATTTCTTGTCTCAACACAGGCTGATCAGGTCAGAAATTTTCCCAAGATTTTGTAGTAATATTTTTCTCTTTAGCAGCTTGGAAGATATTATACTGCCAAGTATTTTCTGGGAGATTTTTTTGGGGGAAACAAACAGATTTCATCAAGAGAGAAAATGATTCCGCTCGAGTCACAATTCGATCAGGTTGAAATATTTTTTCAGAACCACCGAGGAGACCAGTCGCACGACTTGTTTCTACCATTGGCAATATCCCTGATATTTGGCCGGGTATACCCACATCATCATAATCATATGTATAATTTTTTACAGAGATATTGGGTATCCTACGCATCTTGAGGGCAATAGCTGTCACCTCTTTTTTAGTTATATTTTTGCCATAGTTATAGTATGATTCTTGTTTCTGCCTTGAGATAAAGCCTTCACAGAGAATATCCTCTTTGAAATCATAAAATGTTTTTCGTGGTTTTTGTTCACAAATACGTACAAAGGTTTTATCATAGAGTATTTTTCACTCATTGTCCGAAGCTTCTCCGTCTTCAGGAGTCACATTAGGATCTAGCGGTGCAGCATTGAGTGGAGGAAGGGTAATAACAGGAATAGATGGCGAACCAACACTACCAGCAGAACCTAACGAACCAGAAGAATTATTATTGGTGGATGAGCTAGATTCTTGATTATCAGTACGGTCAGTGCAACCTGTATCTGCTGCATCTATGGATCAATCATTATCATCGTCTATTCCATTATAGCACTGTGCTGTTGATATCACTGCTATCTTAAATACAACACTATCCGAAGCATGGACAAAGAAAAATAAAGAACACACAAACAATGTTATACATTTTATAAACATATGTTTATTAAAACACACATTACTGATAAAATCAAACATCTCTCCGCCCTAATAATAACTAACTTGCGACAATAGAGAGAGTCATATTGATATCATAATCACTCGCTGCTGCTTGTTCAGCTGGGATAGTCTGAGAGACAGATACGCCTGTGAGCTTCCAATCACCAAAATCATCAGAACCGGCAGCACCATTCAAAACAGTGATACTATTTGCAGAACCTTCTACAAAAGCAGATGAAGAACCTTTTGTAATATTGGATACACCACATGATGAACATTGTCCAGCAACAAGAGTTCCTACAGAAGGGTTTACTGTCATCTGCCCTCCAAGAGAATCAGTATCCCCGCCATCAGTACATCCAGATCCGCCCGCATCGTTGAAATCAATATCTACTGCACTATCCCAAACAGCTGTCGGAGAAGATGCAGCGAGACTCACAGCCCAACCATTATCAGCAGCATCCGGATTTTTGACATAGATAACCTGACTCGCAGTGCCAAATGTTCCCGTAGCAGATTGACATCAAAATCAAGCATCAACAGCACCAAGAGCAATAGTTGGACTACCAACTGTCACATAGCTACCATCAACAATATCAACCGAGAGTGTACCAGGATTAACTGTAAGGGTAAAATTCGATGTAGCAGCAGCATATACACCAGCGATACTCGTGAGAGTCATAGCTGAGAGAAGTATACCAACTGTAGCTATATTCATCTTACGGAGAATAAGATCTGAAATATGAGAACGGAAGTTATGTGTATTCATAAATATGAATGTTAGGATTGAGAGATATTTTCTCTATATAATCACATTGAATCATATTTGTATTTTGATGTCAAATATTTCTCTCTGTTTTTATATATTTGAAATATCTCGTGTTGAGTATAAAAATCCCGCTCTTTTGGAGCGGGATAAAAAAACTATAATTTTATTTTAATACTTAGACAGCAGTCACACTGAGAGTCATGTTGATATCATAATCATTTGCTGCTGCTTGTTCAGCTGGGATAGTCTGAGAGATGGTTACTCCTGTGAGCTTCCAATCACCTATATCATCAGACCCAGCAGCACCCGAGAGAAGATTCACATTATTTGTAGAACCTTCTACAAAAGAAGCTGATGATCATTTTGTCACGCTCGTAGTAGTACATGTACTACAGGCACCAACAGCAAGAACTCCTCCAGAAGGATCGACTGTCATCTGCCCTCCAAGAGAGTCAGCATCACCACCATCAGTACATCCAGATCCACCAGCATCGTTGAAATCATAGTCTACTGCACTATCCCAAACAGCTGTCGGAGAAGATGCAGCGAGATCTACTGTCCATCCTGTATCAGAAGCATCGGGATTTTTGATATAGATAGCTTGACTAGAAGTACCAAATGTCCCCGTAGAAGCTGAACCACCGCTCTGACAAGAAAAGCTAAATGTCTTTGCACTCATAGTAATAGAAGGGCTCCCGACAGTAACGTAACTCGTGGCATCAACTATATCAACAGACAGTGTCCCCGCATTAATAGTTTGAGCAAAATTAGATGTAGCAGAAGCATATACTCAAACGGCAGTACCGAGAGTCATAACTCACAGGATTATGCCAGCTGTAGCTATATTCATCTTTCGAAGAATAAAATCTGAAGTATGAGAACGAAGGATATGTGTATTCATAAATATGAATGTTAGGATTGAGAGAGATATTTTCTCTACATAATCACATTGAATCATATTATTTATTGCATGTCAAATATTTTTATTATTTTTGAACAAAACTAGATAGCAGTCGCTGTCATGGTCATATTGATAGAATAACTCCCTCCTGGCTTTTCTCCAGGGATAGTCTGAGATATATCAATACCTGTAAAATCCCAATAACAACCCGTATCAGCTGTTGCACCTGCAGTCAAGAGTGTAATAGAGTTGGTCACACCTTCAGAAAAAGAAGTCGATGATCATTTTGTCACACCAGTAGTAGTACAGGTTCACCCAAGAGTACCAACGCTCGGATTGAGGCTCATACGACCTCCGAGAGAATCCGTATCACCACCATCACCCGCATTTGCTGTTGGATCATTAAAGTCATAGTCTGTCGCTGTCCCATCCCAGAAAGCAGTTGCTCCAGCATCCGCTGCTATAGTCAGAGTCCACTGAGGATTGCCACTATTATTCGTGAATCGTATTTTCTCATTTGCGATACCAAAGACACCCGTTGCGGACTGATGGCCAACTGTTACGATAACACTATTCATCGATACAGCAGGACTCCCAACAGGCGTACCACCACTATCGACTATATCGACACTCACAGTGCCCCCAGCTGCTGTAGTAATCTGCGGTATGATACTGTAAGTATTCAGTGTAGAACCATTTGATTTCACTATACGAAAACAATAATCTGTATTGGAAAGAGCGCCATTATCTTTGAGCGAAAAATCCCACTTCCCATCTTGACCACTCGCAATAGTAGCCTCTGAATTGATAAAATTGTTCAATTCTTCGTAGTCCTGATTCACGATAGTTCGTCCACCATCAGTGGGATCATTGGCATTAGCAGTCAGAGCAACTCCATCAGCTGGTGTAGCATTATCATTGTAGGCTATCACAGTCGAAGCGGTCACATCTGCGTATGTTTCACCAGAAAAAGCAGTATCACAGGTCCCCGATTTTTGAGCAAATTGGAGCTTGAAATTCTGAGCATTGGTGAGAATAGTGTTCGTATCGACTCTGAGAAGAGTTCTCAGACGAAATGCTGCTCCAGTAGAAGCAAGAGAAGCAGCTGTATCTTGTGTAGCTAGAGCACTTCCTACATCGGGAGAGTTGGCATTATTGAAGAATCTATAGGCTTGCTGTGTATAGGTAGGTGAAATATAATTTTCACTCGCAAGAGCAATTTTACTAAAAGGAAGGCCAGTACGAGTAACAGGTCAACTATACATAGCAGCAGCACTTCACCATGTCTGAGACCCAGCAGTCAGACGATTCTCAGTTATATCCATAGATGCAGAACCGGAACTTTCATAGGCATTTATAAAAAAAGCGCCACTATTTGGTTGTGCATTGAGAAGCATAAAATCAGTATCGTCTCCTTGAGTGGTGGCTGTTCACCAGGCTGATGTCCCTCCATCCCAGAGACGTCGAGAAACAGTTGTTCAGTTACCAAATACAAGCCAGGCATCATTTGGATTTGAGCTATGAGTCTCAAATGCTATATCAAAAACTTGATTGGTTATATTCTCAACTGTGGCGCTATGCTCTGCATGAACAGCACTCCAAGCTGTACCACTCCAGATAAAAGTGTTGAGATCGGCACCGGCATCAACGAGTCAAATCATAATTTGATCAGATGAGGTGGTAGGATTTGGAGCTAATTCTAGCCAGTTAACTAATCATCCTTGGTTAGCATTTACCACATTAGTCACAGCACCGAGTGTCGTGCCAGAATATGTACGATAACGAAAATGAGCTGTAGCAACAGTCGCAAATCACCAAGTAAACATGATATCTCATGACGTTTTTTCAAATGCTACATCTATAGACTTTTTGGTAGCTATAGCACCAGTAGCATCCCAGACGGCAGCAGTACCCATATTATCCCAGGCACTTCCGGTCCATCGCATACCATAAACATCGACATTAGCATCGATGAGTATCATACCGAGTTCATCAGTTCCTGGTTTACTTGCAAGCTCAATATAATTTGGACGTCCCGTATTGGGGATATTGATATCAGTTGGTCCTGTCCAACTCGTACCATTCCATACATGATAGTTCGGGTCAGCTGTTCAATCTCCAGTTACCACGATGAGGTCACCAGAGGATTGCTCGTATTCGACATCAAATCATCGATAGAGTGACTGTATATCGCGATCACCATTTACATCAGCTGTCGTACAGAGAGTTGAGACGCTTCACCAGGAGCTCGTCGTACCATTCCATATCTGTGCCTCAATACGACCATTATTTCAGAGTGTCACGAGGACGGCCTCATCTCGTTTGGGAGAAGTTTTCATAACCATATGGTGCAGTTCCCCATTGGTCCCAGAAGCACTCGCAGGCGAGCTCCAACTCCCAGTCCATCGACGATACTGTGGATTGGTTGTACTATCTTCTGTAACATACACGAGCATACCTTCATTGGAGCTACTATATTTCTGAGTTGCTTGAGCCATACGAGTGACACCGATATTACGGCGAACAGGACCAGCCCATATCTGAGCTATGGCTGTCCATGTCTGACTCCCTCCTGTGAGATGTGATTCTCGGATATCATCTGTAGCCGATGTATCATCTTCGTAGACTCCCAACAATACCGCACCATTATTTGGTTGAGCATTGAGGAGGACAGCAGCATTATCATCACCCATAGTTGTGGCTGTTCACCAGGCTGATGTCCCTCCATCCCAGAGCTTACGAGAGACAGTGGCACCATCAGACCAGACGAGCCAGGCATCATTTGGATTTGAGCTATGAGTCTCAAAAGTGATATCAAAATCCTGCTCAACCCCTGCATTTTCAAGAGTAGCACTATGTTCCGCATGGACAGCACTCCAGGCCGTACCACTCCAAATAAAAGTGTTGAGATCAGAACCCGCATCATGTAGTCCTATCATTATCTGATCTGATCCACTCGTCAGATTGGGGGCGAGCTTGAGCCAGCTCACAACTCACCCATTATTAGCATTCGTAACATTGGTCACAGCACCGAGTGCTCCGGCGGCATAAGCTCTATATCGGAAATGAGCCGTAGCAGCAGTCACAAATCACCAAGCAAACATGA
>CAYUVP010000029.1:0-10442 GCA_964448195.1 uncultured Candidatus Peribacteria bacterium
AGTATCACGTACTTGGTGATATTGTTCTATACGTCTGTGCGCGAGATTTGTTGTGCTGCTCATATGAAAGTATTATATATGTAAAATCATATATTATAAATACTTTTGTCAATTTATTTAATCCAATAACTCAGAAAAACTCTCCACGCTTTTTTCTGCGATTTCCATGCAGGCTTTTTCTGGTCGCTCAAATCGATGGAAATAGATTCATCTTGCGCCACAGGTCTGTGCTCCCGTGAGTCCAGGAAGACCGTTTTCTATTATCATACATTCTGTGATGGGCACTCAGAGTTCTTCTGCGCAGCGTATCCAGACTTCAGGGTCAGGTTTATGATTCTGTATATCGCCAGCACCAAGGACGACGGAGAAATACTCTCGTATCTTCATCTTTTCGAGCACCCAATTAATCCTATCACTAAATGCATTCGAGCCGATAGCGATTTTGATACCTTGTCTCTGACAGTGTTCGAGATAGAGGGGGAGAGATGGATCAAATTCGAGATGCTTATCGAGGAGTTCTATTTGAAGTGGTCCGATTCGTGCACGGAGCTCTGCGAGTTCGACATCATAGCCATATTTTATTTTCAAGAGTTCGACACTTTGCTTGAGTGACATGGTGAAGTTTCCGTTTTCTTCAAAATCTTCTTGCACTGCTTGTATTTGTTTTTCTCGTAAAAAAGTCCAGAGTGCCTGTCGAAATGCTGGCGCAGTATGGGCTATGACGCCATCAAAATCAAAAAGTAGAGCCTGAAAGGGTTTCATGTTATTTTATTATAGCTCGAGCGATACACCATTTTGCTCGTGATTCGTAGAGGGTAAATCCACCTGCGATATACCAGAACATCCCTCCTGTGTATAGTCCTACACCAATAAGGAGACATCCGAGAAGAGCTCTCCCTATGCGTCCATTTCGGACGATATTGCAACTTCCAACTGGTTTTGACACATAGGACATCACGTATCGTATGAGCCATCCGAGGATATAACCTAAGAGGACAAAGAGAATGGGGAAAATATATATCATCTGATGTAGTATAGATGTATTGTATGCTTTTTCTAGTTGATGACTATTTGCAATCCCAAAAAGTCGTCTACACTAGAAGTGTCTATTTTCTCTATATTTATGCACAATCTCTTCAAAAAAATCATAATTTTTTCTTGTATTTCTCCATTTTTCTTTGGCATGACATTTGCCCTCAATACAGACACGAATCTGTCTTTTTGAGATGTTCTGATACTCTATTTTACTGAGCTTTTCCCGAGAACCCCAAAGTCAGTAGATGAGGTCGTCGTGAAATATAGTGGAATAAGCGGTCAGCAGACACTTAAGAGTGCTCTCCAAAAAGGTATCTATTATGGTATGCTTCCAAATGTTTCTACGGAGCTTCATCCAGATTCCCCCATGAGCGATCGAGCTTTTGCTGCCTTATTGCAAAAAGATTTTGGTTTTACTGTGACTTCAGACGTTTCCCCTCTGACATTCTGAGACTACGAAGGTTTCATGAAGAGTGTTAGAACATCGTTTGCTTACAAAATTATACAAAATCTGTCAGAGGTACAGCAGGTCATAGTGCCAACTGTTACAAATGAAGAAGTGACCACATTTTCTTCTGCATCACGTCTCCCAACTGCTGATAATTTTTATATTCTTGAGAGTGTTTATTCTATTCTCCAGGATAATTATCTCCACGCAGGTTGACTCAATCAAAAAGAGCTCATATATGCTGCTGCAGAAGGTATGGTGAATGAACTCGGCGATAAACATACTAAATTTTTCCGTCCAGATACGTCAGCAGATTTTCATAATTCTCTCGATGGGACAATCGTAGGTATCTGAGTTGTGGTTGATATTGATTCTCAGTGATATTTTTCAGTGACCGATGTCATAGCACATAGCCCAGCTGAAAAAGCATGAATTTCTCCAAAAGATAGAATTATTCAGATTAATTGAACGAACGTTTCAACAAAAAACGGTATTGCAGATGATATATTTACTCTTCGTGGTGAAGAAGGGACATCAGTCGATGTTACTATTCAATCAGGAAAAATAATTAAAAATATAACCATCATACGACAGAAAATTCAAGTAAATCTCGTTGAGACAGATGACACTCAAAGTGCTTTTCGTCTCAAGTATAGTGAGGTTGGTTTTGGTACAGATAAACTTTTTAAGGATGCTCTACAGAAATTCATAAAATCTGGCAAGAAACGTCTCATTCTGGATCTCCGAAGTAACCCAGGAGGTTCACTGTTTGAAACAAAAAACATACTCAATTATTTTATTAGCGCAGGTCAACCAACAATGATTTTGAAATATCCTCGTCAAGAAGTACCGACATATTCTACAGAAGTACCTCTGACAGATTGGTCACAGTATGAGATTGTTATCCTCGTCAATCATGATACTGCTTCTGCAGCAGAAGTCATCGCGACAACCCTTCGTGAATATTTCCCAAAAAATGTTGCCATCATTGGTGAAGTGACTTACGGGAAAGGTACTGTTCAGGAACTGATACCATTTGAAGATAATTCTCTCCTCAAATATACGGTTGCGGAATGGATTACTCCAAAAAATAAAGTATCAATCAATGGTGTCGGTATTAATCCTGATAAAATTATTCCATTTGATGTGAAGACTTGGAGAACAAAGAGAATTGATACACAGATGGTGACTGCGGAAAAATATATTTTCACTCAGAAAAATTAATCACTCGTTTCTGTCTCAGTCTCTGTTTCTCAGAGTGGATTTTTTTGACGCCTGTTTTGAAGTGTGTCAGATACCTGTTCTTGTACTGTAGATTCACTCGATCATCGTTTTGCTTTGATTCGAGATCATTTGGTGAGTATCGATTCTGTATCAGACAGAGTCTTTTCTGAGACTTGCTCCACTTTATCTTGTTTCTTCCCCCCACGATTATCTCAGTTTAATATTTCATCAAGTGTGTATCATTCTGTTACTTCTTCTTTTGTAATTATTTTTTCAAACTGTTTCCACCATTTTGTTCGGTATTCTATGCTTGCCTGGTATCCTCCTGGTCATGCTGCTATTACTTTTGCACGTTCATTAATCTCGTCCATTTTTTTCTTATAGTCTGCAAAACGTGCTTCTTTTTCCTTTGTCATACTGTCATCTGTGAGGGCTCTGATATCTGCCATACCGAGTATCATGGCAGAGACATTGTAGTAAGAACAACGTCGATGAGCATTGAATTTGGCTTGGTTCATAAGACGATGCATCTGCCCTACATTTTTTTCGTAGATAGATTTACTGATTCTGCTTATGTATTCTACGTTTTCACCAAATCACATATCTTTTGCCATTTTCTTTGCTAGAGTGGGTATTGCATCGAGGAATCATCGCATCTCATTGAAAACTCCATCTCAGGTTGTACCAGATCCATCGACAAAATTGGGCTCAATATTTGCATCGATGTAGCCATCCCAGTCAAACCACATGGTAGGGTATCCATTATCAAAGAAATCACGGAAACGGAAATTGTCTCCATCGTAGAACCCAGATCAACGAATACCTGAATGACTTGCCGAGCTCTGCATCTCATACATCTGATCATAGTATCCCTGGAGATGTTGAGATCTATTCTGGACTTCTCTGTATTGTTTTTGCTTTGACTCGGGGAGGTCCTTCATGAGGTCTTCAAAGAGAGGACGGTCATTGATCATGAGATTCAACATGGGATCTTTCATGCCTCCGAGTTTTGCCATGATAGCACGACCATGTTCTTTCCAGAGTGCGATAAATCTCTTTTTCCAATTTTTCCCCACTTCACCTCCATGGAGACGTCCTCATTTACTCGGGATATCACAGAGAGCCTTGAGTTCATCACCTACCTCAATACTTATGGTGTATGCCATTGCTATCGATGTCTCTCGAAATGTATTTCCGAGAGTGCGATTCTGTGCAAATGCAAACATAGGTACTTTTGTCGTTTTCTGGAATTCTTGACGGAGATGCTCTTGTGTTGCTGGTAAGAGTTGTTGTTCCCTGTGCCCAAACATCATTGCCGCATAGGGCATAGTCGTAACTTCTGTAGGGTATCATTCGAGGAGCCAGAGGTCTGTCGCAGCTCCGAAGGCTTCAGTAGGTTTTGCTGATAAGACAGTGCTTACCATCCAATCTTGCTTTTCCTCCATGGTGGTTCGTCTGTTGAGATTTCCTGGTCCACCATCTTTGAGCAGTTCATGACCTTTGTTCATGTATTTTTCAAATCGTCGACCTAGATTTCGGAGAATAGGATGACTAAAGGTATTCATGAGATCGTAAATCATCGACATCTCACTTCGTTTATTTCATCCTTCATCCAGAGGCCAATCATCCTCATTCTCCGGAGGCATATGATGTGGGAATTTTTTTCCATCTGCAGCCGTCGCATGGCGGACATTGTTATACCAATACCAATCTCATCTTCTTGGATCATCAGCATCATCAAAATCATACGGATAGAGTTGACCAAATATCTGCATACTAGCAAACATGGCTGCCATGAATTTTGGATCTGGAAAATGACCTCATCACCATTTTCTGATGAGTTTGACTCGGTGATGACTTCCCATTCCGTCGATTCGTTCGACGAGTTCATTGAGGTATGATTGCAGGGAGCTGTTACTGTCTCCGATCATGAGTGATGGCCATTCTGCCCATCGGAGTATACCTCCTACAGGACCTCCACTATTTTGAAGTTTTTCGATGGCGAGCGCTGCTGTGAGCTTACCAGAAAAAGCATGATCCTTGTGATGCTGCTCCTCCCATGCTTTGTAGGGGGCATTCCAGAGGTCTCCGTGGAGGATAACTCACAGACTATGAGCACTCTTGAGTATATTGAGCCAGCCAAGTTTTGGCGCTTTATGCTGATCTTCTGGTTTTTCTTTTATTTCATTATCTGGTTTATCGAGACGGTAATTATGTGTCTGCATGTACCCCCAGAGCCATGACATAGGTACTGTCATTGAGCCAGATCATGAGAATGATGGATGTTGAGTGATGACGCCTTTTTCTTTGTCATATTTTGTTTGTTTGAAGTTTCCTTTTCTGATCTGGACAGTGTCGCCATTAATACTCTCGATCATTATATCTCGCTTTCCTCCTTCTATTTTGATGATGGATTTATCTCGAAAATTTCCAGCTTTATCAACTTCTCAGAATTCCATTTTTCCGTCCTTTCCTTCTCGGAAACTGACCTTGTTATCTTTTTTATATTTTCCACCAAGACAGTGTTTTTCACTCCGCATCATGGTATTGAATTGTTCAGTACCAAATTTTTTGCCTTTTCCTGCGGGAACTCTGAAGATTTTATTGCTTGCTTTCTGATTTTTGAGAAAATTGATAAAATCACTAAAACTCATCGTCTGCTCAGAATCCTCGCCTGTTCCGAGGCCATCTGATATGGTTATCTCTTTCGTCGTATCATCAATGGATGTGATCTGAAATGTAAAAAGCTCATTTTCGCCCCAATGTGCGAGGGTCATTCCTTCGTATATCTCACGTTCATCTGCTTTATCAGACTCTAGTTTTTCATCAGCATCGTAGAGTACTTTATCTATCTCTACGTTCAATACTTCTCTATTAGGGACTTCTGTTTTACCATAGCTTTCACTGAGTTTATCGTATGCCTCCTGATTGGTATACATCCTTGTCCCATCATTTTTTACTGCTTCCTCAAAAGTTGCACCTCATTCTACAAAAGTTATCTCTCCAGAGTCACTGCAATCTGAGAGATAGTCGAAAAATTGAGGTCCAGTATAGTACCGCGGAATACCAGAAGGAGAGAGAGGAGCTTGATTATTTCAGAGAAATCTGAGTTTTATCTCATTTTCTTCTTCAGTATCGTCGCCGAGTATTTTATCGATAGCATAATATCCTATCATGTCGGATTTACCGTCTGAGCCTTTTGATTTCCAGACCATGACATTTCATTCTTGAAATTTTTCGATGTTTTTTATCTTTTCCTTGAGTCAGACGGTGAGTTTGCTCGTTAGACTCGTATGGTCCATCACATCATCCGGACTAAAACCATGGATGGTCGTAAATGTTTTTTCAAAATCCGCTGATGTCGATTGGATGCTCCCAGGTCTACCACTATGAAATTCATTTTTTTGTTTTATCTGTTTTGCAGAACCATAACTTCAGAGCAGTTTTATCTTGGTTTTAAAAGAGAGCCCTCTTGTGGCTATGAGTGTCTTCATGAGACCTTGTCTATAGATGCTCTTTGCCATCTCTTGTCTTTCGATCTTTAGAGCTTCATTTCTTTCGGGGTCTTGAGTGGTGATATCTGCGACTGGAGGTGTCTTTTGGTCGAGGAGAGTTTTTGCGGCTACGGGATCAACTTTTTCCATTGCCCCAAGCGGTATCAGAGGGAGATACTGCTTCATGAGAAAATCCAGAATCCTTTTCTTGTTTTCAGCAGAGATAAGTGTGTCAGGACATGCAAAAAATGTCTCATAATCAGCAATCATATCTCATTCTGAACCCTCTGACTGTATTCTTTCAAAGGCTTGTTGTGGTGATTCGTTTTCGCGGAGTTGAAATCATCCCATGAGTCTGCTCCATACGTCTTGGATTGATCTGGTTTTTGGATCTGTCGGAGAGAGATTTGCTATCTGGTTATGGAGATCTGTGAAATTGATATCACTGAGGTTCTTATCTCTGAGATCTGCTGGTATATATCTTTTTATGAGTGTTTTGCGAAATTTTGGTATCTCAAGATAGGCATTGAGTGTGTGTATATCATCTTTTCTGAGTGCTTCTTCGAGGGCTGTTTTTTGTTCGGGGGTGAGCTCATATTCATCGAGGGCTGTTCCAACACAGTTTTCGACGAGTTCGTCAAAAGCCTTGTTGCGCAATTTGCTATTGTTCTCTATTTCGTAGAGAAGCTGATTATTGAAGCAATCTGTTTCAGATAAAAATTTATCTATATCTGCTTGTCCACCAGTTCAGAGACCAAGTTGTTTTTTTTGTGTTTCACTTGCGCTTGATAATTTTTTCTTGAATTCTTCTTTGAGTTTATCTTTTGAGAGTGTACCTTGGTGGTATTTTTTTACTATTTCTTTGAAATTTTTATCATCGTTGCAGAGCTTATCACAGTACTTGTTCATTGCTTGTACTTGTGTCGTTTTTTCGCTGTGTTCAGTCTGGCCTCATTCTAGGTTTTCTGAACTCTCGCCTGGTCATGTCTGAGTTCCAGGTGTCATGCAATTATTGTACCTAGATAATTAAAAAGTCTAAATTTTTTGCTTCTTCCACGCGTTCCAAGAGCTCGCAAATACAAAAGCTAAAAGGAGGAAAATCCATACCTCTGGACCGGATTTTGTCTTTGTTTGTTCTGCTGTAGCTGTGACGACTGGTTCTGGACCTGCAGAATTGAGTTCTGTCGGAGCAGTTTCAGTAGTCTCAGTGGTTTCAGGTGATTTTTCGATAGACGCAGCAGTATCTCCTGCTTCAGGAGCAACATCGGGAGCTTTCACTGTATCAACTTCTGGAGTTTTCGCATCTTTTGTCGGTGTTGTTGTAGGGCCTTTCTGAATTGTGAATTTACCCAAGACACAGATATTTCTCACTTCAGGTTTTGTCTCTTCATTTGTCTCAGTATTGAAGCTTCCAACGAGAAGCGGCGTTGAGAGAAGAATGGTGTCATCTGTCTTTTTTCCTTTAATTGTAATAGATGCATCTTGTGCTAGACGGTATAATCCGACTTCTTCTCATTTTTTTATGACGAACTCCTTGTGGTCGTCAAATGGTTTCCAGATAAGAGTTTCGTGATTTTTCCAGAGATCTTTTGGTGCTTCTGGCTTGTTCGATACCGTGAGAGTGCTTATGATTTCAGGGAATTCCTGGTCTTTGTCATAGATGATTTCATCTTTTTCTCCACCAGCATGTTTCCAGGGGATAGTTACATCTGTGAGAGTGCTCGACCATCATTCTGGAGTTTCTTTTGCTGTAAATGTATCTTCGTAACAGACATCACATGTGTTTTTGGCAAATGAAGCATCTTTGCTACATTCGACGGTTTTTGGCTCTGCTTGTGCTAGACTAGCTGTAAATACGAGTAAAAGAGCCACAGTGTTGATGATTTTTTTCATATAAAAAAGGTTACTACTTTTATAGTGTAATATATTTTTTATCAGAAAGCAAGTAATCGTATTATTTTTTTACCTTTATGGCTGAGAGTTCCCAGCCTGACTTTTTGAACATGATTTTATCAAGCGTATTTTTATAGATTGGAGTTACTTCAAATCCTAGTTTTTCGATAGTGTAGTCCATATCTCTGAGAAAAGTATTGAGATCATTCACGACCTCATCTTTTGTTGTTTTTGTTTGGATTTGCGTGAATTGCATGAGTGTTCTGAGATATTGAATGATTGTATCTTCTACATCGTGTTTTATCTGAGAAGTAGATTTATCACCACCACTGATAAATATCTTGAAATCTTCTGTTGCTTCCTTTATAGGGTCAAGCATATCTCTGTACTGACGTATATGTCCACCTGCATTTTGAAAATATGTTTCATTGTTTGCGCTTTCTTTGAGATGAGTGGTGAGCTCGATGATGTAGCTCGTACAATCACGATAAATTGGTATATTTTTCCCAATATTTGGGCGATTATGATAAAAAATAGCGCACGCCCGGACTGCTTCAAAGAGATGAAATTCATCAACAATTTTATTGATTGTGCCATCGATGAGTTCACTGAGTTCTTCGATATCGTGTATATTATCTGATGCATAGAGATCAGAGAGGTATGCTACGGGGAGTTTTTTATAATTATCTATACTTCATTCGCCGAGTGAGAAGTTTTTGCCACCTTCTGACCAGGAAAACACCATAGTTCGAAAGAAGGAGAGGATTTTATCACAAGTGATTTTGGCATATTCTGCACGAGCGTTTATGAAAAATCATTTTTCTTCTAATTCTTTCTTGACGAGAGCATTTCGAGCCTCTATTTTATTTCCATAGTATTTGCTGCTATTCTCAGCCATTTCTTTTTCGACACGTTCATGCGATACACAGAGAGCAAAGAGATCCCAAAAGTAATGGAGCTCTTTTTGATCGCGATAGTCCGCCATGCGTTTATCGACCATGAGACTATTAATCTCAAATGATGTAGCTGAGGCTGGTGTAGTTGTATCCATAAGTGACGATAAGAATTACTGTCACATGATACCCTATCTTTCTTGTGGATGCAAATTTTGCTATTTTCTTTTATTTAAGTTCTCGAATTTTCACTTCCCATAATGACCAATTTTCGCCGACATGTGATTGAGCCCTGTTCTCTAAAATACTTAGGACAAATCGTATACTATTATTTTTTAGTCACTGTGCTTCGCCTCTTTTCATTTCTGAAAGTGCTTTATGAACAGATTTTAGCCAGAGAAGGAAATCGTCTGATTTTATAGTGCTGAGATTGTAGTTCGGAGACTCTTCATCTATACCTAGAGCAAGTAGGCTTATATATTCTTCTAAACTTTTTTCTTGAAAATGTCTCTTATATCATCGAGGTAGAGCATTTATTTCGAGAATTCTATCAAGCTCTATTATTTTTTTGAATAGAGGTAATGCTCTAATAAACTCATCCGTACCTTCTGCATGTTCAAAAAACCAAAAATGAAGTTTTGCATTGAGCCCTTGAATTATCCAGATTACGATATTTTTTGTTGGAGTATTTATATTTTTTCACAGCATCTCTACTCCCTTTAAAAAAGAGAGAAAATGAACTTCATCGAGAGGTTCCCAAGATATGAATTGATTTTGAAATGTGTTAGTATCTGGGCCCAGTAAACTTCCCTGCATACGGTCTTGTATCCTGTTTCTCATGATGTCTTCTACTTCTGTTTCGCTTAAACCTTGTTCTGAGAATCCTATAAACTCTTTGAGACGTTCGGGGACTATATTAGCTGTTTTACCATCTAAATAAGCTCTATATTGTTGCTTCGATTCCATCGCATAACGTTCATCAACTCACATTAACTCTTGGGCCACCCCTATAGGTCGTTTACTAGCCTTTATTCATATAAATTCCAGAATACCTTCGTTTTCAGTATTGAGTCTTTGTACAGCAGTATCAAATTGGGAAATATAGTTTGAAGTCGGTCAATTTAATATTATATCAAATTGTGATTGATAGTGGTCAATCATTTGCAAGGTACTTGCTTGGGTTCCAATTTCTTTCAAATCCCCATCTAATTTTCATAAAAGGGCTGGTAAATCTTCGAATTTTATGTTTTCTCAAGGTCGCATATCTCTCTATATTACCCTACTTTTATTTTTTTTTCAATAGTTATCCTTCAAACTCCGTGAGCCATGATTCTATCGTCGCAAATGCGTCGCTGTAAAATGCTGGTTGAGTCACGTCGATGCCGATAGATTGGAGGATTTCGACGGGGGGGACGCTTCCGCCAGAGGAGAGGAGTTTCACGTAGTCGTCGATCA
>CAYUVP010000030.1:0-8130 GCA_964448195.1 uncultured Candidatus Peribacteria bacterium
GGTCATTTAACTGTGGCGGAAATAACTGTCTCAGAGCAGGAGTTGATGCTGCCGGACGATCTATTGGGAGCTCTTCTGGAATCATAACAGGTACTGGTATAGCTAGTGCAATACAGCGGATAATAAAATATTTCCTCAGTTTCATATCTATTATAGCTGTAATATATATCATGTGGGCAGGCGCTCAGATGCTTCTCTTCCCGTCAAACGAGGAATCAGGAGAAAAAACAAAAAAAATCATTACATCAGTATTTCTTGGGATTGTGATAATATGGTTCGCATATTGGATTGTTAGTACCATATTCTATCTAGTGAATAACAAAAAAATTGTTACAAACATGATTCCTCCGGTTTACGCAGAAACACAAGTAAGAAATATAGATTTTACAACGTATAGCAACAAAATTCTCGCACTCAAATCACGTATACTCGCTTGATATAGTCCAGAAATAACAAAAGAACTCTCCATTCTTGTCGATGGGGCTTTTGACCACCTCCCTGATAGAGCGGATATCTATGTAAATCGTCAGTTTTATGATAGTCTTAAAAAAGCTATATCAGACTACGACCTCCATCGCGAAGAGATTGATCGTGGTATTCTTGAAAACGCCATTAGTGCTTTCTTGGAACAAACAAAAACTTTTGCCATACAAGGACAAATAGGGGCAAATCCTCAGAGTGGTGACGCCCCTCTTTCTGTCACTCTTGAAGCAAAAAATGTTATCGATGGCAGCGGCACTGTTATTCCCGATACAAACTTTACATGGTGGCTTCGTACACCTGATGGACCTCGAGTCCTTGGACGTTGAAAGACAGCAAATTATGAATTCAAAGACGAAGGGACATATACTGTCTATCTCACTGTAAATTCTGCAAGTAAAAATAGCCGTGGATTCACAGATGTCATTAGCTTTGAGGATCAGGTTGTCGTCGAAATAGGTCAACCAAAACTCAAATATATTGTCTATTTTAATGAACAATTAGCTTCTGAAACAATCAAGATACCTACAAAAGAATCAGCGCAAAAAGTACTCATAGATGCAACTCAGACAAAATTTGCCTACGGATATACTATAGCAAAAACTGAGTGGGACTTTGGAAATGGAAAATCTGTCATCCGGGAAAGTGCTCCTGTAGTAGAAGCACAAGATTATAAAGAGGGGGAGCATAACATCAAACTCACACTGACACGAAATGATGGTGAAATATTTACCAGAACTATCATATTAAAAGTGGGAGACCCCCTTGCATCTATATCTGTCAGTAATAAAAAACCAAATAAAGGAGAGACGGTCGTTTTTGAAGCAAAGAAAGCAAGTCAAGAAAATGTTATATATACTTGGGAAATCCGCAAATTTGGAGTAGAAAAGCCTATTTTCTCTATGACAAGTCCTCGAATGGAATATGCATTTAAAGAAATAGGGAGATACAGCGTCTCTCTCGTTTCAAGCAAAGATCAGATCCGCGATAAAGAAAATGTGGAAATAAATATAGAATCTCGACCACCAGTTGTAAGATTTTTAGCAGAAGTAGCGGGTCCTGAAACACCAAATACTTATATATTTGATGGGACTTCTACTTATGACCCAGACTATCCGGATAATCAAGGTCTTCAATATGAATGGTTTGTAAACGATAGACCTGCTCAACTCCAAGATACAAATTCCAGTAATAGTCATGGAAATTTCACGTTTACAGAACTAGGATCTCATCAAGTAGAACTCCGTGTGACTGATAAAGAAGGTAAAACTGCATCTTTCAAGAAAGCCGTCAACATAAAAAGCCTCCTCTCTATACAATTAAATATACGCCCACAGGTCGTCAAACGTTGAGAAAAAATGCTCTTATCAGCAACAGCTCCAAATAGTTGAGTATACGAATGGACAATTGGTTCCAAAAACAACACAACAACAGAGATAGGGAGACATGTAGTCACATTCGAAAAATCAGGAAATTACCCACTCACACTGAAAGTGACTGATCGATTCTGAAATACAAATAGCATACAAAGAAAACTCTATGTGGTTGATGGTGAATCACCTTTTGCTGTTATACAACTCAGTACAAAAAGCTTACTCACAGAGACACAGAAATGAGCTTGTAGCTGAGAGGATGCGCTTGTCGTAGATAGAATCACACCTGTTTCTCTTGTGGGAGATAAAAGTGTCAATGTATGAGGTGGTACAACAGATCTAACCTATTTTTGGAAAGTTGGCCTCAATGCCAGCTCATCTCAGAAAAATCTTAGCCATACATTTGACGAACTCGGATGTGAAAAAATTTCTCTCACAGTAAACGATAAGAAAACTGGCTCATCTCATACATCTGAAGAGTGGGTAAAGGTAGTAAATATACCCCCAAAATTCTCAGATATACAAGTGACTGTAGAAAATATAGATCAAGATCCGATGCGCGTAAATCTCCGAATGGAATGAGCAAAAGATCCTGATGGAAATATATCATCGTACACATGGTATTATTATACCAGTAGTGACGAGCAGCCACAGGGCTTTCGCATAACAACAAAGCCTGAAACAAGTTTCTCACTTCCTAAAATTAATGGCAGATACTATTTTTCAGTGGTTATGGAAGATGCCAATGGTCTCAAGATAGATACACGAGATGTTTCTGAAAATAAATTTTCCACTCCAGACTTACTGGTAAATCAAAATATAGCCATGCCTATAATTGAATTTAGGGCAAATAATTCTGAGGCAAAATTTGGAGATCCTGTCGATTTTTCAGTTGTCGTACGTAATGCTCTTGGTCAAGATATATCAAAAGTGGCAGAATATAGGTGGGATGTAGATGGGGATGGTTTTTATGATACAAAGACATCTGAACCACGATTCACCTATAAATATACCATACCCGGGACATATCATCCAAAAGTAAAAGTAACTCATAGAGGTCTTTCTACGACAAAATTTATCACTATAGATGTTATAAATAGACTCAATCCACAGGCGGTTATACAGGTAATTGGTGATAAAATTATAGCCTATAATACTTCATCAGGTATTATCCAGAGCGTTGTGTGGTTTGCAGATGATAAAAAAATATCTGAAAATAAAGAGTATCTTGTCTACGCAGTAAAAGATGGGGTATTCCCAAAAACAATAAAAATTCAGGTTTCCGATGGGAAGGATACACAAGAAACATCTATCCCTGTAGCAAGAAACCCAAAAAATAAGGTTTTACTCAAAAAAATAGAAAGACCGCTGATAGTTCTTTCAAATCAAAACAGTAATATGGAAGCAACGCCAGATGATGTAATTTGGAAAGATCCTCTCAAACCTCTTTTTCTCTATATGGGAGAGTCTAATGGTGAAATTCAATATTATATAATCGATAATGATGTCGATATAGATACAGACTTATCTGGCGGAAAAAATGATGATGCCGACAATAAAGGCACAGCATCGTATAGAATGGGTCGCCCTTATATGGTACCACTGGGGAACAAACGAACAACCATCATGAGACTAAGAATCGTAAAAGCTGATGGAACAGATATTGATTCTCGCCAAATACGCATAACACGTGAATTTATAACACCAATTATCGATATAGAAACTCCTGGGGTTGTTATCAAAAATCCTGAAACGACCTTCAACCTTTCTGGGGAAGATAAAGCGCGGTTAGATAAACTTCAAAATCTGGTAAAAAATGCACCTGAATGAGAAAAAAAAGAACTCCAAAGGTATATAGATCAGTTAGGAGATATATGGTATGACCGTGCTGATAGGGCTGAAACGCTCCTACAATTTTCGCACGCTGTTGATATGAGTAAATGAATGTCTGCGGATCTCAAAACTAGAATTCTTGAACAAGTAAACCTCATATACACTCAAGGTGCTCAAGATGCTCAAGAAAAAGATATAGCTCGAAAGATGATTGCTGACTTTCTTGCAAAAAGTACGTATAAAAAAGAAATATTTGGTGATGGCTCAAATGAAAAACAATGATTATTGGCTCAAATTATAGACAATCCTGAATACTACGAACAGAATAAAGCGCTCGTACAAAAAATATATGAAGAATACGTCAAATTTGATACACAGATTTCCGATGAGGCAAAATCAGTTATACGTGATAAACTCACCATTTTAGCTGGTCAACCAGCTGTAGTAAAACCAAATAACCCAACTGAAATAACAGAAGAGTGAGCATCATTTTGGTCAAAAATAAAAGAGAAAATCAGTAGTTTTAAAATGAAGAATATAGATGCAAATAATATAAATCCCATAATTCTCTGGATAGTAATTGGTATTATTGGCTTATTTTGAGTATTTTTGATAGTGTGGAGGATCATACGGGGAAGGAAAAACATAGAAATACAAAATGATGTCCACGAACTACCAACCGTTTCAAATGAAGAAAAACATGGGCCTGATTGGTTACATGAAGACGACACGCACCAATGACAGAACCATGATTTTTCAACAGTACCTCATTCAAACACTCCAGGCGAAAATAACAATACACCAGATTGGCTCAAAGAACCAGAAACTTCTTTTGGGGATGATGATGTCTTGGGAAAAGAAATCCATACAGAGCCATCTAAAAAAGAAGAGAAAAATATGGGCACAACACCAGAATGGATGCATGATATAAATAATGTAAGTCAGGAGAATATAAGTACAACACCTCCATCCTCACACCAAGAAAATACTGCAGTACCAGATTGGCTCAACGATACTCCTGAAAAAGAAAATGATACTTCTGTGCAAGGAATAGCGTCAAAAAATACAGAAGATACAAGTATAAACACCCCTAACACAGCCTTAGATGATGTGCCAGATTGGCTCAAATGAGCTGATACTGTTGAAGAAACTTGAAATAAATGAGAGTCTATTATACCTAGTAACGAAATAACTAGTACATGAGTATTGGAAACAGAGAATGGTTGAGAGGTTGCTGCAGAAAAAATTGCTACTGAAGAGAAAAATACATTACATGAAATACCAGATTGGTTGAAATGAGCTGACACTGTTGAAAATGCATGAAAAGAATGAGAGCTTGCTACCCCTAGTAGTGAGATAACTGCAACATGAGTGACAGAAATAGAGAATAATCTAGAAAACTCACCAGAAAAAGGAAATACAGAAAACACAAGTCCTAAAATCCCAAACACAACTCTTGACGATGTGCCAGATTGGTTGAAATGAGCTGATGAGATAACAAGTGAAATCCCTCCAGTTATGGTTGCAGCAGATTCTTGAACAGGCGAAATGAAAAGTCTTATTCAAACTGAAGAAATAAAATCTCAGATAGATATGCCCAAATTGCCTGAAATAAATTCAAATAAAGATCTAGACTGAGAAGCAGATCTCCCTGATTGGCTCAAATGAACTCAGACAGAAGAAAAAGCAACTGTCGAAACTTGAAATATAACTGAAATACAAAATAATCAGAGTAGCGAACCTCTCTCCGTAGATCAATCTGGGCAGAAAGACATAATTCCTTGAAAAAAAGTTATTAAAAACAAAAAACAAAAGGAACCAAAACTTATAGAAGAAAGTAAACATCTTTTGACACCTGCTCAGGATCTCCTCCAGAATGCAGAAAAACTCATTGAACCAAATGATACATCGACAACACTACCTTCTAATCACTCTTCATAATTCCTATGATTGCAATACGTCCAACACCTGAAAATGTAAATACAGAAAAGCCTCTAAAAAAGTCTTTTTGGTCTAAAATTGCATCATATACGGCAAGTGATCAGGATTACACTCAGACACTTAAAATTTCCAAAACATCCGTACCCAAAAAACATAATTTCTGGAAGCAGATAAAAGCGGCTTTGACAATCATCATTATTGGATATTTACTGCTCTGTGCTTTTGTATTGCTCAATCCTCAAAATGCCCTCTTTTTCAATAATATACTTTGAGTTCAATATCTGACCGTCCGAACTGTTCTAGAATATACAATATATGTTTTTTATAGTGCCTTTGGTCTTTTTCTTGGATTTGGCTTCCTTTTCTTTGGATATCGGGCATTTTCTATTCGAACAAAAAGCCGTTCAAAAAAGATAAATATATGGATATTGACAGTATTTTTTATGCTGGTTTTCTTTGCAAATATTGCACTTTTTGCTGTAACATATGAATGGTTTAGAAAGATTGATTTCAATAATCTCGATGGACGAGTACTGGTCTATAATAATTCACTTCTTAAATATCTAAAAACAACAGATGACACCTCAGGTGCCCTTATCACAAATGATGTCAAAATATGACCATTACAGGTCCGCTATGACCTCAGTGCATATATAAAAAAGAGAGCATTTTTAGAAGGTCTCGTTTTATCACAGCCCTACACTTTTGAGATAGATTATGATGGAGATAGAAAACCAGATCGTGGTACAGGAAAAAGCAATTATATAGAGCGACCTATATCAGATGTAGACTTCGCTCCGATTCTCGCGCCAGAGTTTCTCTATGATCAAGCAAAAGAGTATGCCCCTACAGCCACGATTGAAGGTATAGACGTCGCTGGTAAAAAAATAAAATTTGATCTTGAAATCCCAAAAATTTCTCTGGATAAAATAGTCAAAATTGGTCGTACACTTCTGCCCGATGGAGGTATACAGTACACTTTTGATGCAAGCGATGTTGCTGATCTAGGACAAGTACGTTGGAGCGTCATAGGTAAATCAGAGATAGCAAAAGATGGTTATCAATTTTCACCTGATAAAATATTTATTACACCGACTGTTATCTGTATGCAAATATTCAGAGGAAAAGCACCAATAAGTGATAAATGTGATTGGCGTTTTGTTACCGAAGAGAGCTCAAAGAGCAATATCCAAAACACCACTATAGCTCTCAAAATTGATCCTATAAATCCCCTCAAATACCAATTTGAAATGAATCCTGAAGCAGTTCAGTGAAGTATAAAAACTATTCGATGGTATATAGACTGACAAATATACGTTGGCAAATTTGATTCGGGTTTCGAGCGTATTTTTGATTACGTTTTTCACAAACCCGGAACCTATAAAATAGAAGCAGAAATAGAGGACACGCTCTGAAACATAGCACGTGTAACAACTCCAGATCCTATTTATACAGCAGAATTAGTCGATCTCAAAGATGGTTTTTCACTCAATATCCACGATGAAGCAGGGCTGAATCTCGCGCAAGACACGTATGATAAAACAACGCAATCATATCTTCTTCCCGATTTTCCAGTACCTGGAATTCTCCGGCTTGATGCAACAAAAATTCGTGCAAATTCTCCCCGATTAAGTCTCAAAAAAGTAGAATGGGATACCAATAATGATGGTATCTACGAAACAGAATGACTCGCTCTTGATCATCCTATAGATATTGCAGGACGATACGATATACGGGTACGGTATACATTTACTGATCTTTCTGTTGATGGGCATGACCTCCCTATTCTCCATATTGATAGAATAGCTGTCATAGGTGTTGAAAAAGCTCTCGATGTCCGTGTAAAAATAACTGCGGATGACGAGTACGCTCCTACATCTGTACGGTTTGATTCTTCTGGTTCAAAAATCAAAAAAGGAGGAGAAATCAAAAAGTTTCTCTATGATTTCGGTGATGGAAAAAAATATGAATGAGAAGGCGTGGTAACTACTTATAAATACACTAAACCTGGTGAATATAAAATTACAGTAACTGCTGTGGCAAACAATGGCACAAAAGCCTCACGGACCTACACTCTAGTGCTCAAAAAACCACAAGAAAATGTCAGGATACAACCAAGCATTGCATCCAATTCAGCAGAAGCATGACTTCCTATTACTTTTACTGCTCTCGTACGGGGAGAAGAGAATACTATTTACTGGGATTTTGGAGATAGAACAGGTATAGTAAATGGGAAAAATCCTATTCATGAATTTGCAGACCCGGGCACATACACAATAAAGGTAAGAGTAGAATATGCATCTGGCATAGAAGAAACTGATAGTATAACATATATAGTTCAATAAAACTATGGAATTCTCATCAATTATAAATTTTATTACTCTCTATTGGTTACCTCTTCTAATAATAAGTATTGGCGGTTGTCTCTACGGAACAATAGTTATATGGGCGAGTAAGATGTCGATAAAACAAGCTCTCACTCTTTTTCTGACTGGTATTATAG
>CAYUVP010000030.1:8140-10439 GCA_964448195.1 uncultured Candidatus Peribacteria bacterium
TATAGTTATCACTTGTATCTTTTTACCTTTTAATTGGTCTCTACAAAATTCTGGTTCTGGTAAAGAGGTTTCTATATTCTTTTTCCAGCTCAATATCGAAGGAAGTAATTTTATATCTATACTCCGGAATTTTTTAACAGAAAATGAAGTCGTTAAAATGATCCAAAAATCTTTCATAGAGAGAGATATTGCATCGGATATTATTACGCTTTTTCTCGCTTTTCTAGAAGAGCTTGCGAAGCTGACATTGCTCATTCTCTGTATTCGTAAATCTCTCAGGCTCCCTGTGGTGATAGTCTATCTAATCATTGTATATGGCCTTTACCATCATATGAATGGGGTAAACAGCAGTTTATTCATGGGGACGATGGGTTTTGGAGCATTTGTTGGTCTCATCATACTATGGAATTTACTCAGCACCCCCATCAAAACTGAGAGTGTAGCAGACTATATATACAGTATAGCTCTTGTGGCAATATGATTTGCATTTGCAGAAAATATCAAATATATGCTCGACCTCGCTCATGCCTGAAATGGTCATCAAGAAATACTCAATAATGCAATACTACGTTCAATTTTTGGATATCTATCTCACACATTTTTTAGTATGGTGTGTGTATCTCTCTACGCTCGTGGCAGATTTGCGTTCTTGAGAATCATGGACGACTCTGGAAACCTCTCACTCGGTCAGAAAGCTCTTTGATGGAGGAACTATACCAACATCAAAAGTATTCAGTGATTCTGGACTGGTGTATTTTGCGCAAGTGTTATCCATGGAGTATACAATATATATATCTCCAGCGATATTCTCGTCCCCTCTATAATACTCGTGATTGGCTTTTTATTTCTTGAGCTTTTTGTACTCCATGATCTCAGGAATAATACTAAATACGGACATATAGAGAACTATATGCAGTAAGGCCGCATAAATCTAAAATTGCAATAATAAAATATTATTTATAATATTGTATATTAACTCTACGCAGTATGCCTGGACCTGATGAAAATTTACCTATTAAACCTTGACAGGAAACTGAGGCTCGTAGGCTGGGTCTTCAAATTCATGCGATGGGAGTAAGGGCGAGATTAAGTACCATTATGAAATGAGATGGTATCGATAAAATTGTAGAAATTGCAACACAGATCTGTCAAAAATGAGTAGGACTATCAGCAATAATTATTGCAGAACAAAAAACGCAAATGATGCAAATAGATGCTGTATTAAGTGGTATGGGCGACCACGAAAAAACTCAATTCGTGATGTGGAAACTCGCTACACATCCTGAAGAAACACACCTTTCATACCCCTGGAGACCAGAGCATGAAGATAAAATGACCGAGACCTATTATACGATGATAGGACATATGGTGGAAAATGGTCTATTCGACATATCGAGTCTAAAAATAGATTGATATGAAAAACTCTGTAACATTTACACTCTAATCGACAAAATAAATAGAGAAGTAGATTCGCCTGAAATTGATACACTAATAGAAACACTAAAGAAAGAATTGGTCGATTTTTGAGTAGATAGAGGAGCATTGTCGTTCTTACTTCCAGAAAATAAATTTGAAGCTTTCAGGGCCTGTCTAGCGCTATGGACCATAACAAAAATCATAAAAGGTACTTGAAATAAGAAATTTTCAAAACTTGAAAATAGAACTAAGACTATTGATGGACATGGTTTTTCTATTTGATGTGATCAAGTGCAGCCGTTGGCTTTTATGATTGCGCTAGATTATCTCCTCCCGGATGGAGATGGAGCTATGAGAGACTTCATAAATGCATGTTTAGGAAAATTATTAACCCCTGACGGGAAAAATTTTCATGAAATTTGTTTTTGAAATGCTATGAACAGTCTTATTATCAGAACTGCCTGAGAACCTTTGGATAAAGACGCAGAAAAAATAAAAGAATTCATGAAAGGAAATCTTGGTGAATAATAAATTTGATTTCTAAATTAGCACCTATATAATGTAGGTGCTAATTTTATATTTTATCCACTTAAGATATGAACAATAACTACACACAAGCTGCCCAAGAACGGCTCCAAGAATCAGTCCAGTTCGCTCAAAATACTGGACATACAACAATAGAACCTCTTCATCTCTTACGAAGTATTTTACATGCCTCTGAGAGTATCAATCAGTCCCTCCTCGAACGCGCTGGGGGTAATATACAGGCGCTCAAAACGGATGTCGACAGTGCTGTGTCGAAACTGGCGAAGGTGAGTGGGAATACGGCAGAACCATGAGCTTCTCAGGAATTGGCGAAAGTCCTCCAAAGTGCTGAAAAAGC
>CAYUVP010000031.1:0-3238 GCA_964448195.1 uncultured Candidatus Peribacteria bacterium
ATTTTTATCGTTATGGATAAAAATACAATACGTATACTTGTGAAAGAAAAAATCAAGCAACTCGGCTCAAGCAAGAAAAAAGCCGAGAGCCTTGAGGTGTCAAAAAAACTCATCAAGTGTCTCTCAGATAAAGATTTCAAAACACTTGTAACTTATGCGGCATTTGAAGATGAGATAGATATATCTGAAATTGCAATCTGGTGAAAAAAGCATTGAAAAAATATATACAACATTCCTCAAAAGACTGATCCAGTAGAGATACCAACTGAAAGCATAATAATTGTACCAGGAAGAGCCTTTACAGAAAATGGCATCAGAGTTGGAAGAGGAAATGGTTATTATGATAAGCTACTGACTCAAAATAAAAACACTTTCTCAATCGGTGTTTGTTTTGATTGTCAGCTATTCGAAAACCTCCCAGAAGATTCATGGGACAGACGAGTGAATGAGGTTGTATTTAGTGGAAATATTCTAGAATAAAGACATGAATTTTTGGCAGACAACAAAGCGTTTTCTTGAACCTGCATTAGAAAGACCTGTTATGTATATCTACATGGCAGGTTTTGCATCAATACTTTGAACAAGTACGGGTTATATTCAGGTCTATATGATCCAAGTATTTACCGATATTTTTGCGCGTGGGGCTCTAGATGAGTTTTGGCAAAAAATTTTGGCATTGCTCATATTTTTTACGATCAATATGATTCTTCTCTTCATATTTCGGAATTTTACCTGGATATACCCACAATACCACATGGAATTTGATCTGAATAAAAAATACTTTGAAAAATTTTTCCGTGGTAAAAATACCACACTTGAAAAAATAGGAACAGGCCGGATGATCGATATCCTCACAAGTGGTTCTGCAAAATGGGCTACGCTCTTGAATGAATGTCTGAATAATTGACTCAGATGGATATTTCTTATTTCTCTCTCTGGATTTTTGATATCAAAAGTTAATGGGTGGTACACATTTGGCATACCTCTACTTTTTTTAATCGTGTTTCTAAATACTGCATATTTCACACACAAAGCCCTTTATTGGAGAAAAAAAAGGAAAGAAGTCAGTGTCGAAAAATCTAGAATGACAACGCGTATGATTATGTCAAAATTTGAAATCCTCCAGAATCAACGAATGTATGAAGAAATTCAAAATCTTCGCACAAATATAGACAAAAGTATTTATTTTTCGATAAAAAGTCACACCTATAGCATGGGCTCTTGGCAGATTTCGAGATTTATCATCGCCTGTTTTACAGGGTTTATTTGTATTCAGTTTTTTCATCAAGCACAAATAGAGGGGATATCATCAAAACTTGTTGCAGAAGTATGATTAGTTACAGGTTTGATGGCTACTTTTATGAGCTACTACAATCTTCTCATAGAGTGGTATTCAACTTTTACAAAAGAATTTGTGCATATAGACAAGCTCTGGGATACCTTTGACCAATTGGAAACAATAGAAAATTATGATGTAGGACAAGAATTCAAATTTAAGAAAGGAAATTTTGAACTCAATAATCTCTTTTTTTCTTACAGCTCTACTGTTCCAATTATAGAGAATCTCTCTTTAAAAATTGTATGAGGTAAAAAAACAGCTCTCGTATGAAGATCTGGTGGTGGGAAAACCACTCTCATGAAAATCCTCGCAGGATATATGAGCCCCTCAGATTGAGCGCTCACGATTGATGGGCAAGATATCACTTCCATTCGCCTCGATAGCTACTACCCTCATATCTGATATCTCACACAAGAACCATCAGTCTTTGACGGAACAATAGAGGAAAATCTCCTGTATGGAACCAAGAAAAAACCAACAAAAAAGGACATTGAAACAGCTATACAACTATCAGAATGTCACTTCATCTACGAGCTCGAGAAATGACTCAAGACAGAAATAGGTGAGCGATGAGTGAGGCTGAGTGGGTGACAAAAACAACGTCTCGCTATTGCAAAGATATTTTTGAAAGATCCAGAAATCATTCTCCTCGATGAACCAACAGCAGCTCTTGATAGCTACAGTGAAGAAAAAGTAGCACGAGCATTTGAACATCTCTTTGAATGACGTACGGTCATCGTGATTGCCCATAGACTACAGACAGTAAAATCCGCTGACGATATCATCGTTCTCGAAAAAGGAAAAATTGTAGAAAGAGGAACACACCGAGAACTCCTGAAACTCTGAAAGAAATACGCCGGTATGGTTGATTTACAAAGTGGGGTTGTGAGAGAAGGAGAGGAATAAATTGGTTATCTGTTTTTATATATTTGAATTTTGAAACTATGCCTTGGCTTCTTCCTACAATCATATCCATCACGATGGCAGCGCTGTTCCCTATAATGGCTTCAGATGCTGTACGTGCACTCCCACCATTTATGAGCCTTGGGATAACCTATGTATTTGCATCGTCTATGCTTTTACTAATTCTATGAATACAGAAAAAAACACATGAACTTAAAAATATCCGTGCATGGAAATATGGGCTCTATATTGGTCTTCTTAATAGTATAGCCTTTTATGGTTTCTACTATTTCGGTCTTCTAACGACTAGTCCAGGAAATGCTGCGCTGATAGCACAGACAGAAGTTATATTCGCATTTCTCTTTTTCCAAGTAGGCAAAAAAGAATCACTCTCTCGTGTCCATATAATTGGCGCAATTCTGATAATATTGTGAGCACTCTACTTGCTACTGCCAAGAACTACAGGATGGAATACAGGGGATATACTCATATGTATCGGGATGATGTTTGCACCACTGGGAAATCATTTCGCTAAAATATCCCGCAAAGAAACATCCGTTACCACTGTCCTCACAACACGATATATCACCTCCATTCCTTTCCTTATAGTCTTAACTCTGTTATTTGAAACTACGCCAGACATCTCAACCGTTCGAGATGTTCTTCCTGCGCTCGTGATGATGGCAGGACTTGTATTTGTTCTCAAAAACATATGCTGGGTAGAAGCTATTCGTCATGTTACTGTGACAAGAATTCTCTCTATACATTGATTTGCTCCATTTCTCACACTCATGATCATCTGGATGTTTCGAGATACAGCTCCAACGACAATTCAGCTGGTGAGCGGTCTACCAATGCTCGTAGGAGTTTTACTACTTTGTAGGGAATAAATCTATGAAAAAATACTTCCCCGTTCTTGCAATACTTCAAGCCTGCATTATTTGGTGACTGAATGGGATTTTTGTGAATACTCTGCATCTACCAACAAGTCAACAA
>CAYUVP010000031.1:3248-10408 GCA_964448195.1 uncultured Candidatus Peribacteria bacterium
AAACTTTTTTTAGACTACTAGTACCAACCATATTCACTGGTGGGATTATCCTATTTACCAGAAAAAAACAAAAAGAGAAAATACGTTTCAAGTTAGCTGATATAATCACAATATCTGGCGCAAATGCTCTCAGAATGTATCTTCTCAATCTGGGTTTCATTATGACTACAATTGGAAATGCAGTGATAGCTCAAAGATCAAATGCGATTTTGATAATAATTCTCGCGGCTCTCGTATTACACGAAAAAATCACAAAAACAAAAATCATAAGCTTAATAATAGGTTTTACTGGACTCATAATAATAGCGTCAGAAAAATGAATTAGTTTTCATAACGAAAATTTACTCTGAATACTCTCTATCATGTGAGCAGCAACCGTATCGGCTTATCTCAATATTCAATACAAACAAAAAATTCATAAAATTGGCTCAACTCAAACCATCTTCCTTCAATCGTTTCTTGGTACTATTATTTTTGGAGTATTTTCATTTCTACATTATCCGCTGCCAAGTATGAATCACATATATCTGGCTATTATACATAGTTTTTTCATAGGAGTAGTCGGCTTCTATCTCTATTTTTGGAGTCTTAAATATATGGAAGTTGGAAAAATAACACTTATTTCTTTTAGTGAAATAATTTTTGGAACTATTTTTTGATATTTCCTTCTACATCAAATACCGAGTACTTATACGTATTTTGGTATCATCTGTGTTGCTATAAGCGGAATCATACTTTATATCTGAACATGAAAAAACTCTCTTAATCCATAATTCATTTCTATGTCTCTCATCCCCTCCCATCTCCTCCTCAAATCCTATCCAGACTACGAACTCCTTGATTCTGGAGATGGTATGAAGTTTGAACGATATGGAAACTTCAAAATAGCACGGCCTGAATCCCAAGCGCTCTGGAGTCCAAAAAACAAAAACTGGGATTGGGATGCTTTTTTTGATAAAAGTGGCGGTGGACAAGGACGATGGATGAAAATCCCTGACAATGTCCGTGAATGGAACATGTCCTATAGGGATCTTTCTTGGCAATGTCGTTGGTCACCCTATCGCCATGTTGGTGTCTTTCCAGAACAGGCTATGCATTGGGATTGGACTCGTGAAATAATACAAAAGTCTGGAAGAAAAGAACCAAAAGTCCTCAATCTCTTTGCGTATACAGGTATCGCCTCTATTGCTTGTGCCAAAGAGGGCGCGAAAGTGACCCATGTGGATGGCTCAAAACCGACCATAGGTTGGGCACAGAAAAATATGGAGCTCTCAGAATTACACGAAGAATCTATCCGTTGGATATTGGAGGATGTAGTCAAATTTGTCGAAAGGGAGGTTAGACGATGAAATACATATGATGGTTTTATCATGGACCCCCCAGTTTTTGGACATGGAGCAAATGGTGAAAAGTGGGAATTTGATACCTCTTTCCCTCTTTTACTAGAGAGTATAAGAAAAATCATCTCACTCGACCCTCTCTTTTTCCTGGTAAATACATATGCTTCGAGTATTTTTTCCACAACGTTGGCAAATATACTCGCAGATATACTGCCTAAATGAACCATAGAACACGGTGAACTCGGTATCAAAGAAACAAGCTCTGAGAGGAGTATTACAACAGGTGTTTACGCACGATGGGCTCAGACCTAGACAGAACGGAAAGCAACATGTTTCTCATTTTGTATTGCCGCAGAAAATGATTCCATAATACGAGATTGTTCCTGGAGCCTATCCTGAACATGGACCAATATTCTGATCCTAACTATGATACCTCTTGGCTCGTTCATGATGTGAATCTTTGGGGTCAGATCGTCTTCTGTATAACCATACATACTTCGAAAAGTGGCAAGCTCTTTACGTGTCTGATAGTAAACTGTCATTTTATTAGCCGAAACTATCCCTAAGAGGATATTTTTTGCTCTCTGAATATCACTCTGATGTGTGAGAAGAAAATCAACAGTCATAAGCGAGAAATCAGTTCATCGTGACCAGTTTTTTATATTTTTTTCGAATATTGTCTTATTGGGGAAAGAGATAATCTTACCTGTAAAACCTTGAGAACCGTATTCTTCGATATTTGTGAGAAGTGGGGTGATCTTGTAAACTCGCCCCTGTGTTGTCTCAAATTCGATAAAATCTCCTTCTTGATATCCAGAATCAGATCCAACAGCGAACCAGCCAATAAATGAATATATAGCATCTCTCAGAGCGAGACCTATGGCAGTACCTATGATTGCAAAAAATGGAAGGAATGAGAGAAATTCAGCAGCAAAAAGAACTAAAAATGAACCAATAAATAGAACATGAAATATCCATCTATGGAAAAGTTTGATAGCTTCTTGATGCGGTTTAGAGAACCTTCTTCAAAATCGTACAACGAGACGTTTGGTAATGATTTTTGCAAGATAAATTCAAACAAAAATAAGTAAATAACCACCGATTTGTTTCACTGTATGAATAGCTTGTTCACGACGTACCTGCTTGAGTCGTTCAATTTCCATATTGATAGCATCGAGTTCTGTTTTGTTTTGAACAAGAAGTTCGTTCTTTTTCTTTTCAAATTCAGCAATAGAAATATCATATCCATTCAGGACATTTTCCGACATTTTTTTCATAGTGGGAAATTCTTTCTGAAGTTCAGAAAAAGCAGTATTCTCAGAAAATGGACCAAAATCCAGAAGCTCTGAAAGCTGAATAATACTTTCTGAGATGTCTTGTTCTCTTGAAGCAAGCTCAACAGAAATAGCATGCATTCTCTCTTCATCGACATCCGATCTCTCCAAATGAGCAGATATTCCTATCTTTTCATTGTTTAAATTTGTCCAATCTCCAAAGAGCTGGTCTATCCTATCGACAATGCTCGTAAGATCATTTTTCTGACGAACTAGTTCAGAAGTCTGTGCTTTTTCTATCTTGAGTGTGGAGAGGATATCTAATTGACGAGCTTCGAGTTTTTTTATCGCATCTCATGTTGATACAAAATTACTATTATCTTTTATATTTGATTCTATTTTATCTGTCGACAACATAATGCCTCAAAAATTTGCAGCAAAAACAGAGCCTCCAAAAGAAAATAAAATAAAGATTAAAAAAAGATACTGGCGCATATTTATTTGGTAAAATCGACAATATAAACAGCTCCCCTAATCAATGGCCCCCCATTTTTATCCAAGATAACTGGGAAAATCGGATCACATGATTGAAAACCAGTAACCTTGCTCACAGTACTACATACTTTGTTTTCTTTATTACAAAGCGGAGTAACTACAGCTATTATTTTTCATTTTTTTATTTGTTCTCCTATACAGCTATTAGTCGGGCTCCACGTGACCGGTTTTGTCAAAGCAGGACAGCCAGTCTCAGAACGAGAATACACTCGAGGGCATATATCTTTTTCATCAGACACGCCGTCTGCATCAGTATCAGTGAGAGCAAAAATTACTCCAGAACAAAAGAGGAAGAGGATGTTGACACTCAGGAAGAATTTTTTCATGGTTTTATTCTACCACTTCAACTTGTTAAAATCAAGTCTGGGGAGCAAAAAGAATCTATATACTTAGAAAGAGTAACAATAAAATCTGGATTAGATGTCTTTCCTTTTAGACCCAAAACAACTCTATCCTTATTAAATCAATATAAATAGCACACAAGATCCTTCACTTTCCCCACCTTGCTTCTTGGTATTTTTCCTGATCGCAATCCGAGTATGAGAGAACGAAAGAGGTTATCAAGATGAGATTCTACAAACAAAGAAGGCAAACTATTTAAATCAGATTTTTCAGGTAAATAATCTGGATGAGTAACAAGCCACATCTGCCAATCAGGAGAAAAATCAAGAATATAGATAATTTGTTCATTGAGTCTATTTTGAACTTTCCTCGTGTAAACTGGATCATTTATTTTATCGCTATGTTGTCAAATTTTTAATCCCATACCATGATATTGTAGTATAATTGATATATTTTTGCAATTCTCCTCTTTTCGCTAAGATACGAGCATGTCTATCAGGAATTTCTGAATTATCGCCCATATCGATCACGGCAAGTCTACACTTGCAGATAGGATGCTCGAACTCACAGGAACCAAGGAAAAACGCGAGATGAAAAATAGTCAGATGCTCGATACTATGGAAATAGAGCAAGAACGAGGTATCACTATCAAGCTCACTCCAGTCAGAATGGACTGGAAAGGCCACGAACTGAATCTCATCGATACTCCAGGTCATGTAGATTTTCAGTACGAAGTAAGTAGAAGTCTTGCCTCTGTCGAGTGAGTCGTTCTCGTTGTGGATGCTACGCAGGGTATCGAAGCGCAGACTCTATCCAATCTCTATATGGCAATTGACCATAATCTCGTGATCATACCAGTATTAAACAAAATAGACCTGCCAAGTGCAGACATACCTCGAGTAACCAGAGAAATCATATCACTTATCGGTTGTGACGAAGCAGATATCATCCCTGTCTCAGCGAAAGTAGGTACAAATGTAGATAAAGTCCTCGATGCTATTGTCGCACGAATTCCAGAGCCACGATGTGTCGCAGCAGATGGTAAGATAATTGCCAATGATGCTTCATGACGAATTCCAGAAACAGTGAAACTCGGACTTATCTTTGACTCTCAATATGACTCCTATCGAGGCGTGGTCATTTATATTAAACTCTTTTCTGGAGAGATAAAGCGTGGCGATAAAATCACACTCATGAGCACTGATACCGTCGTTGATATTCTCGAGGTTGGTTGCTTCAAGCCAGAATACCATCCACTCCCTTCTCTCAAATCATGAGAAATCGGTTATATAGTGACAGGGATTAAGACACTCCAAGAAGCGCGTGTCTGAGATACCATTTTTGCTGGAGCACAAGAATACAAGCATCCAATTCCCGGATTTCAAAAGGTTACCCCTTACGTCTTTGCAGGAGTCTACCCGGTTGATACAGAAGATTACAATCAACTCAAAACTGATATTGAAAAATTGAAAATGTCAGACAGTTCTCTCACAAACGAACACGAGGTCTCCCCTGCTCTCGGACACGGTTTTCGTTGTGGATTTCTGGGTCTACTCCATATGGAAATAGTCAAAGAAAGGCTCGATCGTGAATTTAACATCGATGTCATTCTCACAAGTCCTCAAGTAACCTATCAAGTGATGATGCCCGGAGACCATTCCCATGATTTCAAAAATACTCCATTAAAACTCGAAAAACTCGGTGATAGAACCTATACCCGTCTCTGGATACGAAACCCAGAACACCTCCCCGAACCAGGTACCTATGAATGGATAGAAGAACCTATAGTAAAACTCGAGATTATCACGAGCACTGATATGATTGGTGAGATGATGAAACTCGCTCAAGAACACCGTGGAATCTACAAAAATCAAACCTACATAGACGAAACACGCTCAATCATTACCTACGAAATACCAATGGCAGAAATCATCTCTGATTTTTATGATGATTTGAAGTCTCGTTCTTCTGGATACGCGAGCATGAGTTACGAACAATTGAATTACAAACGTGACGATCTCGTAAAGATAGATATCCTCGTCAATAACGAGAGAATCACAGCATTCTCAACTATAGCCCATCGGAGCAAATCCTATCATGTGGGACAAGAACTCTGTCTCAAGCTCAAAGAAGCCATTCCAAAACAACTGTTCTCCATCCCTATCCAGGCAGCCATAGGAGCAAAAGTCATCGCACGAGAAACTATTAACGCCTACAGAAAAGATGTCACAGGCTACCTCTACGGTGGCGATGTTACTCGAAAAAACAAACTCCTCGATAAACAGAAGAAAGGAAAGAAAAAGATGAAGGAATTCGGAAAAGTCTCAATACCAAGCGAGACATTTATTGATATTCTGAAAAAGAAATAATGAATAAAATTAAGGAAAAATATGAGATAATCTTAGGCTTTGTAACTTTAGCACTATCTTTCAGCTTCTTGAACACAGAATTTAGTAAAGTTATTTTAAATTTATGACACTTTAAAATAACCCTAAGCACATACTTTTTAATAACAATAGTTAGTTTTTGAATTTCAATATACCTCTATTTGCTTGAAAAAGTGTTTCAAGATACAAGAATTTGAACTTGGAAAATATGGAATTGAGTTATTTTTGTTTGATACTGGTTATTTGTTATAACATTAATAGCTCCAATTATAGTAATTTGCATCTTGGGGGTAACAAAAATATCGGAATTTCTCCCAAATAATGCAGCTCTAATTTCATGAGCAATATCATCTATTTTAAGTATTCTATCTGGTATTTTTAGTTTCATTTTTTCAAAAAAAGTTTTAAAACAACAGAAAAAACAAATAGAAACTGAAATTGAAGAAAAAGAAATTATCTGAACTGAGAATGTGAAAAGACTCTATAAAGATTGATACCACTCTCAAGTTGTTATTGAAGCGTTCAAACTAGTGGAAATCCATCTAAGAAAAAAACTATTAGAAAAAAATGTACGAGTACCGAGTTTTTGATTTCAATACATACTAAATTTTGCATTGGAATTATGAATAATAAACCACAGAAACCTAGCTTTATTAAATGATTTACGCTGATTGAGAAATAAGGCTGCACATTCAAATATACAATATACTGAAGAACAAGCTAAATTTGCATTAGATGTGGCACAAGAAATATTAAAATTCTAGCAACAATTACAATCCTCTTTCTTCTCACTCTTCCCATGCGCATCATCAAAGTTGAGCTCAATAGAATTGATTGGACCATTGTAGAGTTCACAGAGAACTCCTGCAGAAGCATACATACGCTTCGCAGCGAGAAATTCATCACGAGCTTCGTACGTAGGACTCGCGAGATAGACGACACGCTTGATTCCAACTTGGACGATAAGCTTCGCACACTCATTACAAGTAGGCATCGCACAATACAGAGTGGCTCCTTGCATATCACGCCCCATTGAATTTAATATCGCATTTGCTTCAGCATGGACGACGTAGGCATGTTTTGAATCATAGAGACGAAGAACTTCACCATTTTCATTTCGACCTCGTGCATGTGGAAATTCATCATCAGGACAACCTCGAGGGAAACCATTGTACCCAATACCAACAATTCGATTATGTGAATCGACGATACAGGCACCGATTTTTGTACGAGCATCTTTGCTTCTCTGCGCAGAGAGAAGA
>CAYUVP010000032.1:0-1075 GCA_964448195.1 uncultured Candidatus Peribacteria bacterium
ACGATTATGGTGATGTCTTTGAGGTTAATAATTCCGGTAATACTACACAGTTAAGTGTTGGGCTTGGTAAGATAGATTCAGTTGTTGATTATATAGTAAAATGAGTACAGGATTTTATATCATGACTTAGTTGTGGCTTCGGAGACCCTGGTTGTATATCTACACCTATAAACTGGGCTGCCAATATACCTGGAAATACTGTTACTGTTCTCGGTTTTGGTGTTCCATGACTCAATCAGCCACCCATTGCCTGTTATGACGATGTTCGCTGTGGCTATCCTATTTTTTCTTATCCTACGATATGTAGTACTTCTTGATACCCAACATGTACATGGCCATCAGATCCTGAGTGAGCAGGGGGGTGATTTGATTATTATGGTTGAACGGGGGTTGCCGGGCCTGGTGAGTACATGCCGGGTATCGGGATTAGTGAGTTCAGAATATTTATTTGAGCGACTCTGACTTGAGCGATTGCTGAAGTTATGTGTTTTGGGCCTAACGATGCTATATCGAATCTACCCGGTATGTTCCCAGTTCGTTTTGATGGAAATTGTATCTTTGCAACACAACCTCTGACTCAGTGTAGCGATGATGGAGCAAATGAGGATCCACTTGTTACGGAGATGGATATAGTCTCAGAGATAAATAGTGATAACAATGGAGATTGAGCTAATGGATGAAACTCGGAAAATGTATTTACCAATGCAGACAGTTGTGGTTTCTACAAACCCATTGATTCATATCCGGCAGATTTATCGAGCGCTGCAGCACAATATTTGTCACAACCAAATACTATAAATGCAGATACTCTTCAAACAGCAATATCTAATAATAGTGAACTTATTGTAGATCAGAACAATGTAGGGGGGAGCGGAATATCTATAGCTACTTCTGTTCCTGATGATGCATTTGCAAGACTCAATTGAACTAAAGGGCTTCAATATAATGGTAATAGCTCTGGAGGAACTGGTATGCTACAAATAGCCCTTGATTCGAGTAAACTCAATCTCCGTGATTTTGGCAAAGTTCTCGACATTAATCTAAGGAGTATCAAATGATTTCCAAATTTTATTAT
>CAYUVP010000032.1:1085-10323 GCA_964448195.1 uncultured Candidatus Peribacteria bacterium
TCAACGTCAATTAGATGAAATTGTTTCCAGCATAGGACATCTACCTGACGTAAAAATTTTCTTACCAGACCTTAGTGCTCTCGGTGATTCGTGATGGGTATGATCTTTTGCTTCAGGTGCAGGGCAACAAGTATGAAATATTCTCTGACTTACTTCATCTGATAAATCAGTCTCTTCTAGTAACGTAAATACGGCAATTTCGAGTGACGTATTATGACAAGATAGTAGTACTCTACCTTCATCATCTACGACAAATTCTGGGGCAAGTAATAAAAAAGGAGATGATAATTCTAATCTTCTTACGAAAGCTGGTAATACTCTGAAAAATACATGGAACAGTACTTTTAATACTGTAGATAAAGGTACAAATTTTGCCTGAGATACACTCGGAACTGGTTTGTGATATGTTGATAATGTAAAAAATGAGGCAGTATGATTTATCCAAGATAAAACAACTGGCATAAAAAATGCGTTTGAATATCTAGGTACATTACCAATTATAGATGTTCATCCTGAGACAATTAATTTTGAAATTCCATGGGTAGGTAAACAACAAGCCCAAGCCTGGATAATACGGAATGAAGCTATATTGGATGCATGGAAAAATCTACCGGCCAACAGTCTTAATGGTGTTGATACCGCTCCCATTATATCAAGTATTGCAATTAACATTGAGACTGTTCGTAGCTACCTAGAGCTTCCAGAGAAACTCCAAAATCTCTTTTATATAAAAGAGAAGATTCTTTATTGAATCATGCAAAATGTCCAAGCAGTACAAAACCTTCTCTGAGGTTGGCTCTATGATAATGGACTTCGATTTAAGGCATGGGTCGAGACTTTTATTCTCGTGACAAAATTATGGGAAATATGGCAGATATTGATAGATATTTTTGATGACTATGAGGCTTCTTGTTGAGTTTGTCGTAATGAACGTTGGAATCTCCAGCATTGGTTATGGATCATAATTTCCATTATTATCCCGCCAATACCTGTCATACAGATGCCTCGTTGGCCTGATATAGAGCTGGACTTATCGGATATCGATCTTTCCTTGGATATTGCTTATCCAGTATTTAATCTTTCTTTTTACCCAGTCAGTCTTCCGGATGCACCTGTGCCAACAATTAGTGGTTTTTCTATACCAGGAATGCCTCTTTTGCCTCGCCTTCCAGATTTGAATGTTGAAATTGATATCCCAGTTATTCGTTTACCAAAATTACCAGATCTTCCACCTCCACCAAAAATTCCAGAACTCTCTCAAGCAATTCAGATTGTTTTAAAGATATTTAAAATAATTGTTCTTATTCAGTGTCTATATAGAAAAGTCCCATTATCTCCAGAGTGGGTTGTTGGCTCCAAAGTAGCACATAAAACTGAGAGACAAGGGTATCTCCCATTTGACTTTCTTGACTATCGTATGCCTACTGTCACTACAGAGTGGATAGATGCTATTAGGGTAGCGACTCACGTGAAGCTTGAGTATGATGTTGATTACATAACAGACACAATAAGATCTGCCCTGGAGCCTTTTACTAATTTTCCCCGTAATCTTGGAGGTCTTTTTGAGAGTTCTAGCTCATCTACAGTTGATTTCAATTTAAATCCAGATACTGGAATTGAAGTTGATACTACTTCTTCTCTTCAAGAATTGCCTACTCTATTAGGCCAACTCTATAATTCAGATATTGCGCCTTCTTTTAGTCCTCAGGAATCTCAAGATAGCCTAGCATTGGCATTCAGTAGTTTAGATATATCTGCTACGAAAAAGACACAACTAGCAAGTATTGTAAATAATAAAAAATCCCAATTAAGCATTGATATAAATCCTGTCCTGGAGAGTTTCAATAAGAGGCTAAATATAGTCCGTGACTCTCTTGCGCTCGATTTATCTGATAATAAAAATATTATTCATGATATTCAACTATGGCAAGAAGGTGTTAAAAAGCCTGAACAATTAGCTTATATTGGTTCAAAATTACCAGAAAATCTTCATTTAACTCAATCTTCCTCTCCCGTTGCGTCTCATTTCTTGGCACTTGATTCGAAAATATTGAATCCTCTTGTCAGAAATATTTCGTCTACACTTGCCCCTGAAATTATCCCTGCATTGCCTCTTGCTGTTACCTCTGTATCTGATACTGTTGAACCGAAAAATATTGAAAATAAATTTTCTGATAAAGCTCCAGATTTAGATAGTCTCCAGCGTACCCGTGGTCTCTACGTTACGAATGCTTCTACCACTTCTCGCCTCATAGACTATACAGAGCAACTCGATGGTAAAACAATTCTATATTCTATAGATGACGACAATGATGGAGACAAAGATGTTTATTATACACTTTGAAAGAAGATATATCGTAAAGAGAATTATAAAAATACTGTTAAGAAGTATCACATTTCTGATGCACCAAAGATCTATGATACCAATGATATATATAAGGTATTCTTTGATGTTAAAAATTCTGATTTGAAATCTCTAAGTGGTGATTCTCAGATAACTCTTCTTCGTACCAATGCTCATACAAGAGGGAATTATCAATTCATGACAAGGAATTCAGATTCTCATATGCGTTTATTATTCTTTAAATCACTTTTCCAGAGAAATCCTACGGATGCTTCGGATATACTTGATATAGTAGCAAAAAATGAAAATCTTTTTAAGGATAATGCTGTTATTGATTTTCCTTATATTGCTCAGAATGAATGACAAGTAATTATTGAGCATAATTCGCTTTACAGAAAACTTATTCCAGGAAAGAAATTCATAGATTCATATGGCCAGACATTTAACCTTTCTGATGACTTTATTATACGATCATCTCAATCTGGTTATGCTACAGAAAAAACTATTTTCGACATTATAAATAATTGAAAAAGTGTTACGCATACTCTTCAAGAATGACAAAAAATAATTTTTACGAGTGATAGTAATATCCGAATCAAAAAAGGTTCCTTGTCCCTCATTGGCAATACGAGAGAGAAACGTGCTCTAACTATTCGTGATAGCATTTTGCCTCTTCTCCCAGGAGACGAAATTATTACTGGTAGCACTTGAAGTGTAGAGATAAATTTCCCTGATGAGACACGAACCAAAATTGAGAAGAATCAGCGTTGGAGATTGGATGAATACTCACCAAAAGTTGGCATACATAAATCATCTGTTCCGCTGGATGCAAGATGGTATTATGCTACTATGGAAGATGCTCGTTCTATAGGGGAGAATCGCATCCCAAATCAGACACTTTTTGATGCATATAGTACTACGAATTTTGGAGCAACTGTTTCTCAAATTCCTCATGAAATACCACTTATACTGGATAAACCTACTGAGATTGATTTTCAGAAATATTTCCCAACAGATAAATTATCTTTTGTCGAAGTACTTCGTCTGGATAGCACTTCATGGAGAAGGATTAATAATACGACCATAGCTTTTGAAATGCAGAAGGAGAAAAAAGAAATTCTTGTCCGAATTACGACAGACAATTTTAAGAGAGATTATAAAACTATTCTTGTTACACGTCCTCCAACATTGGGGATAAAAAATGTTGATCTTTCTGGGAATATATCTGGCGTACTTTCAGCTCCTGTGTCTCTGCCACTTGGCATACAGTCATATATTGACAGTAGGGGCTGGACTCTAGGTTCTTCTATTATTTCTCAGGATAAACTCTTTAGCACTTCTATTACTCGACTTAATCCCACCTTTGATATAGCATATGACGGTTCTCCTCTGGCTACCATAGATCGATCGAGCGGCTCTCTCATATCTACTAATAATCTTACTGCGTTATCGCCAATTATTATTCTTGGTAAGACAATTGGTTATTTTCTGGCTAACGGAAAGGGCGAATGATTTCAAGTAGATTTTCATAGTGAAGATATTTCATTCCAACAGGTTAGTTCATTGACTGACATAATTGGATCATGAATATCTATACTAGGAAATGGTATCCGTATGGAGCCAGCTAATTTATCTGATACGTTACTCTCTGGCTGAGTTTACATAACTGACGTGAATTACCGTCCTCTGATTGCGCTTGATAGCAAATGAATTGTAAGATATTTGGATTCTGCCATAAAATGGTGAGTCGCTTCAGAAGGGAAGAACATAGTTTTCACTCTTACCAACAATAGAACAGAGCTAGGAAAAATTGTTATTCATGGAAACCTTATCACTTTTTGGAGAGGCAATTAACTCTAGCAAATAAAGTGTTTTTATGAGTCACTAATATTTTTTTTGGTATTAATTTTTTCTCAGTCTATATCTAGCCACACATTATACGGACCAACTGGGTATGAATCCAATATATTTTTTATATCTAAAAATATTTCTTTGCTTGTTCCTTTTGTGAGGTTGATAACTATTTCTCTGTCTCTAATGTTACAGGTATATTTACTTTGTAATCGATAAAAACGAGTTGGTTCTTGTTCTTCTTTATTTTTCTCTCAAGGATTTTCATTTATTTCTTCTTCAAATAATCCTTCATTTTTTGCAGCAGTACGTAGATCGGAAATTGTTGAGCGTTTTACCTGGTCTGCTTCTATAGATATTTCTTTCATTTCAATTTTACAGTTGAGCTTTCATTTGACTAGTATTATCTCACCTACTTTTATCAGGTGAGCAATTTGATCGTATACCTTTGGGAAGACAATTGTAGTAAATTTCCACCCAGTACTCGAGCACATAACTATGAGCATATTATCGCCTTTTTTTGTCTGTATTTTCCTGACGCTATCAACATAACCGATGACTTGTACAATTGCTTTTTCTTTTTTTTCTTTTTTTATCTCTTCTTCTGGAGGTATATCATTTTCTGCTTCTTTTTCTTCGGTTTGTTGTCATATTTCACTTGTGTCATTGATTTCCCCATCTACAGTTATTTCTTCTGTAATAGTTGCTTCGAGTTCTGCCAGGAATTCTTGGACCTTATTTAATCCGAGAGATTTTTTTTCTATATAACTCTTGAGTCCATCGAGCGGATCACCAGATATACTCATGCCAATAGCATTTCTTTCTTCTCGAATTTTATCCTCGAAAGACATTGGCTCTGCATCCTGAAGAACTAAGCCGCCCCCATTTTCCCCTCCTCAAAGGTCAAACATATCCATTTGCTTTGTACTTGTTTTATGCTCGACTTCTCTTAGGTAGCCAGCCATTCTTTCCATATTGGCTATCATATGCCCCCGTTCCCCGAGTGTGTCTAGTGCTCAACTTTTGATGAGTGCGTCGAGAGTTTTTTTATTTATAACATCGCCTCCTGTTTTTTGTACTAAGTCTTCGAGAGAAGAATATTGACCACCATTTTCTCTTCATGCAAGTATAGTTCCAATTGGTCCATCTCATACGCCTTTGATAGCCTTGAGACCAAAACGGATTTTCTTCTTATCTATATAGGTAAAATGTCTCCGAGATTCATTTACATCAGGAACGAGAACTTGAATTCACTTTGCCCGAGCTTCATTGATCTCGAGAACTATACGATCACTATCATCTTCATCTGAAACCATCAGTGCTGTGAGAAATTCTGTTGGGTAATAAGCCTTAAGATAGGCTGTCTGATATGCTATCATGGAATAGCAAGCAGCATGAGATTTATTAAACCCGTACCCTGCAAATGGTTCTATAATGTCTGTGAATATATAGGTTGCGAGTTTTTCAGTATGCCCGAGTTTTATCGCTGCTTCGATGAACTTTCCTTTCTGTTCGTCCATCAGTTCTTTGATTTTTTTACCCATAGCCCGCCTGAGAATATCTGCCTCACCAAGTGAAAAACCGGCAAATGCTTGGACTAATTGCATAATCTGTTCTTGATAGACAGCAATACCTTGAGTGAGTTTGAGGATATTTTCTAAAGAAGAGTGAGGATATTTTACTTTTTCTCGGCCATGCTTTCTCTTGATATAGGTTGGGATATATTGCATTGGGCCTGGTCGGTACAGTGATACCATAACTATGATATCTTCAAAAGTATTAGGCACTAGTTCCTGCAGATATCTCCTCATGCCTGCAGATTCAAACTGAAACACCCCAGTCGTGTCTCCTTTTGCAAAAACTTCAAAGACTTTTTGATCGTCCATGGGGAGATTGTTTATGTCTATCTTTACCCCATTGTTATTTTCTATGATTCGCAGGGCTCGATCTATGATAGTGAGATTTCTCAGACCTAGAAAATCCATTTTTAGCAGACCCAATCCATCAAGAGGATAGGCAGAAAATTGCGTAACAATGGCTGTATCATCTTTTGGCGGATGTTGGAGAGGGCAAAAGTCTGTCATGGGACTTGGAGCAATAATTACAGCGCAAGCATGTACTCCGAGCTGTCTCACGGTTTTCTCGAGTTTTTGAGCATTTGAGATGAGTTTGTTGTGAAGGGGGTTGTTCTCTATAGTTCTCTTGAGATCATTATTTTCTTTGATAGCATCTTCAATAGTTATGCCAGGACGAGCCGGTATAAGTTTTGCAAATGCGTTCATGTCTGCAAATGGTATACCAAGTGCACGACCGACATCTTTCACAGCTGCACGAGCTGCAAGTGTTCCAAAGGTACATATCTGTCATACTTGGTCATGACCGTATCTCTCGCGTACATATTCTATGACGCGTCCACGCCCCTCATCAGAAAAATCAATATCAATATCAGGCATTGATACACGTGCAGGATTTAGAAAACGCTCAAAGAGGAGTTGGTATTTGAGGGGGTCAATGTTTGTAATACCAGATAGGTAAGCTATGATAGCTCCAGCAGCCGATCATCGTCAGGGTCATACCGGGATATCTTGTTCTCGAGCCCATCAAATAAAGTCAGCTACAATGACGAAATATCCGTCAAAACCCATCAAATGAACAACCGCTAGTTCATATTCAAGACGGTCAAAAATCTCTCTTTTTTCTGTTGGGAGGTTGTTATAAAGTGTCTCTTTTTTTTGGTTTCTCCAGGTTTTTGGTATTTCAAGAAGATCGTTAGGCGAGAGTTCATTGAGTGTGGGAATTGTATTTTTTATTTCTTTATGTACGCATTCGATAATCTCAATTTCTGAGAGTGAAAAATTATATCGACGATTAAGTCATTCAAAACATGTCCAACGGAGTAGCCATTCTTGGTCAGTAAGCGTGGTAAAGTCTTCAGGGTAGGTATTTTGATAAATTATTTTACGGGATTTTTCTTTTTCATTGAGTTTGTAAACGGGGAGAAGTGGTTTTCCGTGAGGTATTTCTAGATCTATCATATCTGCGATTCTCATTGTATTTTCACATGCTTCTGGCGCATAAGCAAAAAGTTCTCACATTTCTTCTGCAGAGCGTAGAGAATAGTTACCTTCAATAAGAGTTTTTCTGTCTGGATCATCAAGACGACGACCACTCCCTATACAAGAGAGAAAATCTTGTGCCTCTGCGAATTCAGGACGTGCATAATGAACATCATTTGTTCAAACTAATGGTACTCCTGAAAGTTTCGAAAGTTCAACGAGTTTTTGATTGTAGGCTCATTGTGATCATCTATCAGGGTGTTCACCTATCTCTAAAAAATAGTTCCCTATTCCAAATATTTTTTGATAATGTGCTATTCGTTCCAACAAAAATGTATTATTTCGTCCCGAAACAACATGTTGAGCGAGTTCACTGGTGAGGTCGCCTGAGAGGGCAATTATGTCTTCTGAATATTTTTCTAGGAGAGGGAAGTCTATTTGTGCTTTACTCCCTACATTACCATCGAGATAGGCTTTTGTTGTTAGCTGTATGAGATTTTTGTATCCATTAAAATTTTTTGCAAGAAGTATTATGCTGTATACTTTTGCATCTTTTGCATCATATTTTTGACCTTGTTCACAGATAAAGAGCTCTATTCCTATTATTGGTTTAATTCATTTTTTTTTACAGAGAAGGTAAAACTCAAATGCTCCATGAAGATTATTTGTATCAGTAATTGCGAGAGCTGTCATCCCGAGTTCTTTTGCTCGCAAGACAAATGCCTCAGGATTACCAAGACCTTGGAGAAAAGAATAGTGTGTATGGAGATGGAGATGGACAAATGACATCACCAAGACTCTATAAAAAAACCCATCAATTGCAACTCAGAATGGGTTTTTTGATTCTTGCAATACACTTAAAAGACCTATACTTTTATTTATGAAAAAACCCTTAATTTATCCCTCTGTTCTTGCTCTTCAGGATAATCCACAATCATGGGATATCCGTTTAGCGGAATTACCATTGGCACTTGCAGGTGTTCATTATGATATTGGCGATGGTAATTTTGTCCCTTCTACGATGCTCCCCTCAGAAAATATAGGCTTTCTTCATACAGAATTACCTATCGATGTTCATCTGATGGTTCGTAAACCTTCTCACTATTTTGAAATACTTTCTCAATTTCCAGGAGTTTCTGCTGTAGCCTTTCATGTTGAATGTGATGAGGATATCCACGAAAATATCCAGACACTCAAAAATTCCGGTAAAAAGGTAGGATTATCTCTCCTAGATACTACTCCTGCTGATCATCTCGATCAATATATTTTAGAAATAGATTATGTGATTGTGATGACTATAAAGTGAGGTTATTCTTGAACTCCATTTATCTTTCAGGTGCTCGAAAAAATCAGAGAGATTCATAATAAAAAACCTGAGCTTCATATCGTCGTGGATGGATGAGTAAATTGTGATACACTTCCTCTCTGCGTCGAGGCTGGAGCCACAGGAGCTGTGATGAGTTCTGCATTATTTTCCTGAAATGATATAAGTTGGTTACTCTAAAATAAGGTAAGGATTGAGGCTCTTGACAAATAAATTTTCGCAATATAGTATGCGCAAATTATTTTTTAATGTTATTTTATATGAGTCTCAAAGAATTATTGTTCGCGGCAACAATGGCAACGTCTCAACTTGCATCTGGTAATGATGCTCCTTTACCAGTTCAAAATGCCACAAATCATACTTCGCAAAAAGTGCATGCTTCTCTAGTAGAACATGGAGAAAAACATGCTCTACATCCGCATGTGGAAATATCCGCTGGTTTTGAGCATGACCATCTTCTTGACCACGGACAAGTTATGGAAGGTGATTTCGCTTCTCTCGGTATACATGCTAGTTTAGGAAAATGGTGAGCAAGCTATCATTGGTTGCAAGAAGAGGATAGTTCACTTGAGCATAAAGCAGAAATTTCTTTTTCACAACCTCTCAATCCTTGTGTTGTTTTACGCGGCAGTGTATCGGGTATTTATGAGGTTGACTGATCTG
>CAYUVP010000033.1:0-3507 GCA_964448195.1 uncultured Candidatus Peribacteria bacterium
CCAGAGTACTCCAGAACATCTCCTTTGGTATCTACCATCTTGTCGAAAAGTTGTTGACCAATTTCTGGATTTTTTGTAAATATACCAAAGTCTTCTGAGACTGTAATTAATAGCTTTTTTCTGGTTATCTTCTCCATCTTCTATTTCATAGACTCTGAGACAAATATTTTTTACCCATCTTCTAAAAACTTCTCAAAAAACTTCACAACAAATACCAAGTCGTGATACATGATCTTGAATAGGTTCATCTCATTCATATTGGTTGAGATAAGCATAAAGACGAGCATAGAAGCAAGTTCTTGTAAGACATGTGGTATTAGAACGGTCTATATTAAAAAGATCCTCTTTGGGAATTAATCCCTGGTTTATCAAAACCTCGAGCACGTTCACCTTTCCAGGACTCATGGGTTGCGCTTGATATTTTTGAACATCATAATGTTCCGATCAGGTTCAATGCCAGAACTCAGTTTTATCAACAATTAAAGCAACTTCATCCAATATATTTGACATATTATTTTCTATTATTTTTATATAATATAACCAATTAAACATTTTTGACAAATTCTCTTTTGCTATTTACATATTTTTTCTATACTGTACCCCATAAAAGGCTCACGAACGCGATTTTATAGTTGTGTTTTATTAAGAGATTTTCTGGAAAGCATATGTTTATACTGTTTTCCGTCTAAAATCCTTCTCTGTGCTTTGTGTTTTTTTACTTGTATTTTTTGTCCGTAATTGATAATCCGTATTATATGAAACTCCCGTATGTCCTCATCGTCTGACGCCCAAATGTTGGGAAAAGTAGTCTCTTCAATGCATTTACCGGTCGAAAGATAGCTATCGTCGATGAAACAGCGAATACAACTCGCGACATCATCGAATACCCTATGTCTGATTTTGAGACAGATTTTCAGTGGACTATTGCTGACAGTGGTGGACTCAATTTTGGTTCACAGCATCAGATTCTTCAGGACGTCAATAAACGTGTCAATGAATGTGCGGAACAAGCTGATCTCATCCTCTTTATCTGTGAATATGATCGGCTCACTGATATCGATGACCATATCATCAATATGCTTCGTAAACTCGGAAAACCAGTCTGGCTCGTAGCAAATAAAGCAGATAATATAACTCGGGTCAATGAAGCCTACGCGCTCCTCTCAACAGGTTTTCCTGTCTACCCTGTCAGTGCATCTCACCGAAAAATCGATGAGCTCGAGACAGATATCATCAATTTTCTCCGAGCAAAATATCCTGAACATACTGGTGCGGCTGAAGATGAAGGTATCAAAATAGCTCTTGTCGGTCGTCCAAATGTAGGAAAAAGCTCTACTTTTAATGCTCTTGTGGGATACAACAAAGTCGTTGTCTCAGCAGAGGCTGGTACAACTCGAGATCCGACAGATACACTCCTCATGTACAAAGGTCAGAGACTGACATTGATCGATACTGCTGGTTTTCGAAAGCCCGGAAAAATCGGTATCTATAATGTCGAGAGCTGGTCTGTTCTCCGTACAAAAGCAGCAGTCGAACGTGCTGATATATGTGTCCTTCTCGTTGATTCAGTCGAGGGCATTGTCCAGCAGGATAAGCATATCCTCGCTGACGTTCTTGAGCAAAAAAAAGGCGTCATCATAATGGTTAATAAATGGGACCTCTCTCAGGCAAAAACTGATATGGAGCCGGATCTATTTCACAAAAGATATATGGCATACCTCCAACGTGAATTTGCCTACTGTCCTTGGGCGATGACCGTTTTTGCTACAGCGAGTGAAGGAAAAGGAGTACGAGATATTCTCGAGCATGCTATTGGAATAACTGAAGAAAGAAAAAAGCGTATCTCCACGGGGGAATTCAATCGTTTTCTCACACGTACTTGTCTCGAACATGCGCCTCAATGAAGTCGCAAGATTCATAATCCAAAGGTTTACTATGGTTCACAGGTAGCCATCAACCCTCCAAAATTTGTCATCAACGTAAATAAGCCAGAGTTTATCCACTTTAGCTGGAGACGTTTTCTCGAGAATCGTATTCGGGAAACTTTTGGATTTTATGGAACACCTATAGAGCTCGAATTTCATGGCAAGGATCCTGATAAAAATCCCTATAAGCCGGTAAAAAGTATGTCAAATGCTATCAAGATTCGCAAAGTGAAAAAGCAAAAAGAAGACTAAAAACATTCCTTTAAAAAAATCCCTCTCGTCTGAGAGGGATTTTTTTAGAGATAATTTCGTCTCTACTAATAATTATTTCTTTGAAGTTTCTGTTGAACAACAAGATGAACCAGCAGAACATCCCATACCACAACAACTCTGGATGAGTCTGAAAGCTTTGTGCGAAAACACAGCAAAGAGGAGGAGATCAAGACGAATCTGCTCGAGAAGTCCTGCAGCTTTTGAGAATAAATCACCTTCGAGTGGCTTCAGATGAGTCAATTTAAAGAGAAGAGCAATACCAATAACAGCTGACAGGAAGAAAGCAGCCCATCGAGAAGTCATACGACATCCGAGTGCGAAAGAGAGACCTCCAACAACTTCTATGACAGCAGCGATACCACCGAGATAGAGAGCCAGTGATGCCATTTCACCTGGAGCAACACCAAAAACACTGAGAGCCATACCGCCCACAGCAGTCAATACACCTTTACCAGCAAGAAGCTTTGTACCACCTGCAGCTATCATGATGAGACCAGCTACAAGACTCGTGAGAGAAGGACAAAACCACTTACAGAGTCCGTTACCATTACAACAAGCATCTTTTTGCATAAAAAATAGTGAAAAATAAGTGCACACATTCTACGTTTCAGCATCAGGAAGCAATCAGAAAATAATTGTTATTTTCACTTTATGTGCACTATATATATTTATGTCTTGATGAGGGTAGAGAAAACTTGTAAAAAAGAATTGATTTCGTACTATCACCTCATTATTTACCAATTATATTTTTTCATGGAAGCACTTTTTTCTTCTCTTGATACAATCCTAGATCTCCCCTTTCCTGCTTTTGAAAAACGCCTCAGTAAATTTGAGGAAGACTTCAGAAATATATCAATAACAGATGTCTCTGAAGAAGAATTAGAATCATATTTTAACCGCATCAGAGATGAGTACAGAGAGAGCACGGGGGACCGAGCAAAAACTCGTCTAGAAACACTCTGATATCTCTCTCATTTTGATACTCTCGTAGAAAAATTCTTCCCAGACTACGTTACCCTCTTTCAAGAATCCCTCAATCGCAATGATGCAGCAGATCTTGCATATATCAATTATGGCTTTCTCGAACATATGGATGAAATTCTCAGGGAATATACACATAGGCTCAGCGATCCAGATAATTACCCAAGCTATACAGGTTATATACAAGAACTTATACAGAATAGTATGATAGATCTCTTTTTTTGGCTCCAAGATCGGGAATATGCTCAAGAACAATCAGGAGAAATGGAAGATAAAAATACAGATATCTATATTCGTATAAGTCGAGAAACAAAAAATCCAGCACTAC
>CAYUVP010000033.1:3517-9543 GCA_964448195.1 uncultured Candidatus Peribacteria bacterium
ACTACAAATGACCCGTAAATGTATAGAACTCCTCGGCGAGTGAGTCCTCGAAAAAATCTTTTTCGATCACGAATACCCAATACGGGTATCACCAACCGATAACGAACTTCAACTTATAGGAAGATACGAGAGAAAAAAGACTGAAAATTAGAAACTACTTTTTCAAGAAATTCATTGCCATACTGAGACCATCTTTGATATCAAAATCTCCGTCTCCATCTTGGTCGAAGAGTTTACCAACAATTTTTGCCACCCCTCCTGATTCGCCTGAGAGTAGTCCTACGAGATCGCTTCCTGAGAGATTATTATTTTTCTTAGTCTTTCAGAGTGCCCCCAAGAGAACAGGTCAGAGTCCTTGGAGGAGAGATTCAGCTTTTGAAGTATCGAGTCCTGCCTTCTCAGCCATAGCCTGAACGACATCGCCTGTAGAACTCCCGAGTATGTGTGATGTTATTTTATCACCTTTTTTTGCTCGCCCATTTGTCACTATCTCTACCACATCGTCTGAATCATTACCATGCTCATCAAGTGCATTACTGAGAGCCTCAGCACCTTCAGGGGTTTCGCTATTTTTTTTGAGTCCATTCATAAGAGCGGGTAGAGCAACTCCGAGAGCTTTCTGTGCTTGAGCATTATCGACACCCATACGAGTAGCTATCGCCGCTATATTTTCTGACGTCAATGAGCCAGAGAGGAGATCAGTGAGAGACATACTATATTAATAGTTAGATTGATAATTATTTTTGCACTTTCCCAGCAAGAGATTCACACACGATCCCATCTTTGTCACGATCAAGACCATAAACATCGATATTTCGAACATTCTCTTTTGTTGTATTATTGTCAGCAGCAATTTTATCTGCACACATATTATACTTTACCTGAGCCTCTCCTTGAGTCTGAAAATTAGCACAGTTGAGGTTGTTGTCGATACAATCTGAACCAAAGATATTGAGTCATTTTTTATGAGAGACTCGTGACTCAGAGACAGAACCAGTATCCCAGAGTCTACCGAGGTCGACATCATAATCGAAATATTCAGTTCCAAATGCAGCAAAGAGAAGTATGAGGATAATCCAGAGCACTACTTTTGCCTTACCCCAAAAAACGAGGAGTGCTATGACGATAAGAATAAGTACTCAGATAAAACCGAGTCGATAACGTCTATCATTTCGCAGGCGCTGAAGTGTTTGGAGAAAAGTCATAAGAAAATTGTAACGAGAAAAAATAAAAATCCACTACTTCTTCTTTTACTCTGTTATTTTTTGATTATCATGGAGTTGTGTCTTCTTCAAAACATCATTTTTTTCAAAGATACCTCTCTGATGGCGATAATATTCGTGCAGTTTTTCATCGTCATTTTTTTGTCGCACTTCCAAATATATTTTTCTGGCTCGTTGTCCCTATAGGCGCAGTAGCCTATGCTGTCTATCATTGGTTTTATCCAGAAATTCTCTCTTCTCGTTTCTTATGGCTCTTTGAAGCGTATCTATTTTTGGTATTTTTTATCATGCTCTACAAAGTGCTCGATTGGTACTCTGATGTATGGATTATCACGGATAGAGGAATGATAGATGTACGCTGGTCCATCTTTATGAATGATATGACTTTTATAGAGTTTGATGATATATCTTCTGTCCAATATGGTCAATGAAGTATTTTTGATAAGATGTTTGACATTGGTGATGTCACGATTCATAAAATGGGTGATGAGCTGTACATATCACGTATGCACCATCCGGGTGAAATAGCTGATATTATTCAGTCAAATCTTCATGAGCACCATCACGAAGAGCAAAAACCCGCTCAAGATATGCATATCTATCTCGATGGTATGCGCCAAAATCACGTTTCTGTCCCCTACAAAAGTGGTTTCCGATACATGCCTTCTGCTGATGATGATACGAGATTTATAGAAAATATGCGTAAACAACCAGGAATAATAGATCTTTCAGGTTGAACCCCAGAGCCTGAAGACGAAAAACATAAACACTCTTCTCACGGACATGGACATCATGGACATTAAAAAGACAATGACAAGTGACGAATTAGGAATGACGAAATGGAAACCTTTTCCATTTACGAAAATTCTTGATTGGTATGAGAAAAATGGTCGTCACGATTTACCATGGAGAACAATCTACAATAAGCCTCTCAAAGAACGGCTCTACAAAGTATGGATAGCTGAGGTTATGCTCCAGCAGACGCAGGTCGACCGTGTCATTGCATATTATTTGAAATTTCTTGATAAGTATCCAACTATTGAATCGCTGGCAACGACAACATATGACGAACTTTTCCCTTACTATCAATGACTCGGATATTACTGAAGAGCAAGGAGGATGATCACACTTGCACAAGCTGTTGTCGAGGAGTACAATTGAATTTTTCCGGATGATTTTGAAAGACTTCGAAAACTTCCCTGAATTGGACATTATACCGCACAAGCATTACTCGCTTTCGGATATAACAAGCCTGCTCTCGCGATAGATGCAAACCTTATGAAAATTTTTGCACGCTATTATTTTGGAAATCGGTATGAAAATATTTCGGAAACAATGGTGGAAAAACTAGAGGTTCAACTACAAAAAGAGAACATCTCAGGTCGAGATATCAATAATGCTCTCATGGATTTCGGAGCACTTGCATGAACAACATTTGATAAGATAGATGAAAAAAAGTATCCCCTGAAAGATTGTCTCTGGTTTACAACACAGTGAGAAAAGGAACCTATCAAAAAGAGAATAGTAAAGCGCAGTGAAAAATGAGCCAAACTCGTCGTGTTTCTGCACGAAGCACACAAAGTATATTGGAGTAGTATATCGTCGCATTTTGAGCCATTTCTCATAGAACCAACGAGTTCTGACGACCGCCGAACAGTTCAGGATTATTTCTCTGTGACATTCAGTCTAGAAGTCTCTGTTCGCCCCAGCTTCTGAAGTGGCATATTTGAATGAATGCCCGTCAAACTCTTTCATGCACAGATACAAACTGGCAACTTAAAACAAAAAACCTTCTCCAAAAAGGAGAAGGAAGAGTGGATGAAAGAAAAAGGATTATTGACAAAATAAAATAAATTTTATTATCAATAACTAAATCAGTAAAAATATGGAACAAACTCTCTGTCTCCCTGAAACATTTGAAGACCCCGTGACCGAAACTGGAATACCGTTATTCTTATGACGTGCGATAAATCCCGATAGAAGCTTCGACATCTTTCTGTCACATGAAAAATGGGCTCACAGGACTTTCAAAATCATCTGACCTGACAAAAACTCTCAACATGTAAAAATGGATTTATTTTGACAGGCTAGAATCTGAGCTCTTCCTCCAGGAACATACATCATAAAAGAGTAGTTTAAATAAAGACCATATACTTACCGTCCAAGCAGAACTGAAACAAAAAAACTTCTCCAAAAAGGAGAAGGAAAGGTGAATAGCGGAAAAAAATACAACAGAATTATAACCATCTCCGGACACTTCGTTTGTATGTAGTATAAGCATCACCAAAAATTCGCTCTAGATTCTTTTCTTCTCGGCGAATAAGTACATTATAGAGACACAATTCCATCATCATAAAAAATATGTTAAGAACGGAAGGGTTCCAGAGCATTCATCACATCTGAGCAATGACATAAGACACATAAAGTGGATTTCGTGAAAACCTATAAACACCATCTTTCAAAATACCATTATCTGGATTATGAATTGTGCTCATGATTCGTTCAAAATACTCACGCCTTAATTGCACTACACAGGCTACTCCAGAAAAAAATAGTGTACCTCATAGAACTGGGAAATGTGCTTTTTCTACAAAAAAACAACTTTCTGGATTCTTAATAGCCAAAGAAGTTCACACGATAATAGATATTCAAGACAGGATTTCGTTTAATCATCTTTCTCCTACCTTATCTCCAGGCGTATTTGATAGAGATAGATTATCTTGATGAGGCCGATGATTCAGGCTCATAAAGTTTTTTTATACATCCTTCATACTCTCCACACCAGAAACGATTTCTGAGATTTCCTTGGTAATACCAGCCTGGCGAGCTTTGTTGTAGATGAGGGTGAGCTCTTTTACTTTTGTGCCTGATGATTCACGAGCATTTTTCATGGCGACCATACGAGCAGCATGTTCACTCGCTTTTGCTTCGAGGAGCATCTCGTGGAACATGAGATCGAGAATGAGTGGGACGATACGATCAGCGACAGATTGTCTTGATGGCTCTATCGTATACTCGCCTGAATAAGTCATGGGAGAAATAATCGAACCCGTTATTTCTTCGAGAAATGCTGAGAGAGAATCTTTTGAAACTGGGAGAAATGGGCGAGTAACCGCCTTCTGAGCAATCGCTGAAACATAAAAACTATATATCACTTTAACTTCAGTATATTCGCCCGTAAGGTAAAGCTCACGAATGCTTGCTGAGATTGTTTTTACTTGAGCAGGAGTTGGATCATCTTTGAATGTCTCAGAATAATCTGCCACAAGTGTATGACCAGTTCGGATGACAAATTCACGTGCTTTTTTTCAAATAGTAATACATTCTGTTTTTGCACTCTTTGTCTGTCTGATAACCTCCCGAAAGACGTTTATATTGTATGCTCAGCACAAACCTTTGTTTGAAGTAATAACAACAATGAGCGTTTTGAGTTTCTTCTTTGTTTTTTTCTCTTTTCCTTCGATATATGGACTCATGGAAATCTCTTCTGCGACACGAGAAAAAATACCGCTTGCTTCTATCGCAAATGGACGAGCACCGAGGGCGATATCAGCTGCTTTTTTCATCTTGACGGTTGAAATCAGCTCCATCGCACGAGTGATTTTACCCGTGTTACGGACAGATTTGATACGATCGAGGATTTGTTTTCAGGCAGGCATAGGAATTATGAGGATTTAATTATAATTTTCTTATTCTGTCTTGCTCTCATAAACAATGAACGAGTGACAAAATCGGGCACAAGGGCAAGTATTTTATTGGTTCATGTGTAGTGTTGGCGAATTATCGTATAAAGAAAATCACGAAGATTGACATATATCAGCTCAACTGCTTCTAAATCTGACTGATACTTACATACAATATCAGGATGAGTACGTAAATTACCACGCATAGCTCTCTTGATTTCAGCCTGTTCTTCAAAGAATTGGCGAAATTTTGGCTCTATAAACGATACCCATATACTATGGAGATTCTGAAATTTCAGCACAGAACTTCTCTCTAATTTCTTATAGAATGTATCTATCCATTCTCCACACAAAGCCTTGTTCACTCATTCTAGATAGGGAATTGTTAATTCATGTGTGGTATGAGATGTCTGTCCTGAAAAATTCATTATAGTAAATTGAGTTTTAAAAAACTACACACCCATATCACTCTTCACCGCTTTGATGATTTGTTCAAGACCTTTTTTTGGCTCATCTTCGAGTTTTCCAGAAGTACGAATTGCTTCGAGGACTGTTCCTTCTGTATCGAGTGCAGAATAGAGTGATTCTTCGAATTTTTTGATATCTGTTACTGGAACTGAATCGAGGAATCCTTTTGTCCCAGCATAGAGAATACAGACTTGTTTTTCCATGACCACTGGAGAATAGACATCCTGTTTCAAAAGCTCTACCATACGCTGACCACGTTCGAGCTGAGCACGAGTTTCTGGATCAAGATCTGACGCAAATTGCGAGAATGCTTCGAGCTCACGGAACTGAGCAAGGTCGAGCTTGAGCGTACCAGCGACGCCTTTCATCGCTTTTGTTTGAGCTGATCAACCAACACGAGAAACCGAGAGACCAACATTGATCGCTGGTCGTACGCCTGAGTTGAAGAGATTGGTAGCAAGCATGATCTGACCATCTGTAATGGAGATAACGTTGGTTGGGACGTACGCAGAGATGTCACCCGCAAGTGTTTCGATGATTGGAAGAGCAGTCATAGAACCTGCTCCGAGCTCATCATTGAGTTTTGCAGAACGTTCAAGGAGTTTACTGTGGAGGTAAAATACGTCTCCAGGATACGCTTCACGTCCTGGTG
>CAYUVP010000034.1:0-9201 GCA_964448195.1 uncultured Candidatus Peribacteria bacterium
TCGAGGAGTTTTTTTCGACAATTTGATCAGAAGAGTTTTTCGAGAGCGAGAGACATAAACGTTTTATGCGTTTACCAAGTTTATTAGGTTTAATGCGTTGATAATCGGTGTCATAGTATGCAGTTTTTATAAATATTCAAAATTAACTTATTAAACATAAGAAACATACGAAACCTATTAAACTTTTATATATACTCTTGCCTTCCTTTCAATGCATTCATAAGTGTGAGACTATCAACATAGTCTATAAAGCCAGCATTTGGGAGACCTCGAGAGAGTCGAGTCATACGAAGAGTTGGAGGAAGATGTTCGCGGAGATAGAGCGCTGTTGCTTCACCTTCAAAATTTGGATTTGTGGCGATAATGATCTCAGATATATTCCCAATTCGTAGAAATAATTGCTCGAAGCTCAGATCTCGTGGTCATCGTCCATGCAGAGGAGAGAGTGATCCTCCGAGGATGTGATAGAGTCATTTGTAAACGCCAGTTTGTTCTATTGCGAGGAGGTCGGCGTATTCTTCGACGATGCATATGACATTTTGGTCACGATTATCATTGCTGCAATAATTACAAAGAGTCGTACTGATATCTTTGAGTGCACCACAGGTAGGACAGATATCTATATTTTTATAGACATTAATCAACTTTTCTGAGAGTTCGAGGGTGAGTTCTTTTTTTTTGGTCAGTATATGAAAAGCGAGTTTCATAGCTGTCTTTTCTCATACTCCTGGGAGTTTCGCAAATGCATCAATCAGGTATTTGAGTGTTTCTGGCATTATTCGAGAGTGATATAAAAAGTGTTTTCCGGGCGAGTGGCAATGGTGTTGTCATCGTGCTTATTGAGTTCTTTTCTTGATTCTTGGTCGGCTATTTGAGATCGGAGGAGATGTTTTTCTTGTTGTTTTTCCCGGCGAATGCTCTCGACACGACCTACTTTGTATCCACTATTTGAATTCGAGCTAATCATCCAGACATAGAGAACGCCGAGCACGATAATAAGAAGAAACGATAAAATATAAGCACGATGAAAAGTGATATAGAGATGCTCTCGTGCTTCTTTTCGCAGAGAATGAAAGGTTTTCTGAATCTGTTCGGAGAGATATTTTTGCATGATTTCTGTGCCATTGTACGAGAAAAATATTTTTTTAAAGACGCAGTTGTTTCTTACATTGATTACAAGATTTTGGAAGATGAATGTTTCTTTTGTGAGAGAAATACAGGGTGGAGAATCTATTTCACTAGTATTAGTGTTTTATGCACAAGTCAATTTCCATTCCCAGTAAGCTCTCATACCTATCATAGCAGCATTATCTCAGCAGTATCGGAGTGAGAGGGGAGTGTAATAGGAGATATCATTTTCTGCAGAAAATGATTCCATGATTTTACGAAGCTCAGAGTTTGCACTCACTCATCCGACAAGTGCGAGACTCTTTGCTTCAGTCTTTCTAAATGCTTCTATGAGTCGAGAAGAAAGGATAGTGGTGATGGTTTTCTGGTAACTATAGGATATTTCTATCTTATCTGTTTCTGTGAGATGATTGTGTTTTTGGCGTGTCTCTATTTCTCTCAGTGCTGCAGATTTGATTCCGGAGAATGAAAAATTCAGAGTTCATTCTGGTAAAACAAGAGGAAAAGAGGGGATGTTTCTATGAATATCTGGATTATATTTTTGTGCTAATTCGTCCATCAAGCGTCCGGCTGGGAAAGGAAGTCCGAGACTTCGTCCGACCTTGTCCATACTCTCTCCGGCACTATCATCGAGGGTACTTCCGATTTTCACTATCTCATAGAGCGACTTCCATAAAAAGAGATCATTATGTCCTCCAGATGCTGAGAGTACGACTATAGGAAAAATAATATCTGCTACATCTCTTTCCAGGAGAAGAGAGAAAATGTGACCTTCTATATGGTTGACCCATATGAGTGGTTTTTTATGAGTGATGGCAAAGCTCTTTGCTACAGTTTTACCGATGAGGAGAGAGGGGACGAGTCCAGGCTCACTCGTAGCTGCAAAGATATCAATATCTGATAATTGTATATTTCCTTCTTGGAGTACCTTATCTATGAGATCAAATATATAGTCAGCATGGAGTCGAGCAGCTATCTCGGGGACAACTCCAAGTGTTTGTATATGTTCTATTTGGGTATGAGTATGCATCGATAAGAGCTCTCTGTCTCGGAGAAGGGCTACTGATGTGTCGTCACAGGAGGATTCAAAAGCAAGGAGATACATAGAATAGAGTTTACTCAGTTTATTTAGTTTAATAAGTTTACCCCGTTTGGATATAAAAAATCTCACCCTTGCAGGTGAGATTGAGTTTATCAATGGTGGGTGATGAGGGATTCGAACCTTCGACCCTCTGCTTGTAAGGCAGATGCTCTAACCAACTGAGCTAATCACCCAAAGTGAGCCTACTATATACAAAAGAGTGAAATTGCAAAATTTTTTTTGAGCTTGCATTTGTCAATTTGTGCATTTCTCTTACAATCCACGAAAATATGCAATCCATCTACGATAACATTGCTCTGAAAAATTTCCTGGAAGTACAAGGAGAAAAACCATTCCGTATTACGCAGATTTTTCAAGCACTCTATAAAGATCTCGTAGAAGACATCAGTGAATGTACTACCATTTCTGCAAAACTCAGAGATGCAATGAAAGAACAATTTACCCAACATGTTCTCACGGTCAGTCATGTCACGACTTCTGCCAATGGACAGACAACAAAATTTCTCCTCGATACACATGATGACAAACACATTGAATGTGTCATAATGCGTCATCTCTCTGGTCGCAATACCCTTTGTATCTCATGTCAGGCAGGATGTCCGATGGCATGTACATTTTGTGCTACAGGGAAGCTAGGGCTTCTCCGTAATCTCACGGTAGGAGAGATTGTTGAGCAGGTCATGATCGCGATTCATCATCTCAAAAAGGAAGGCCTTCAGCTCCGAAATATTGTTTTTATGGGTATGGGGGAGCCATTTTTGAATTATCCTGAAGTGAACAAATCTCTAGAAATTTTCTGTGGTCCGAAATTTCTCAACTTCTCATGAAGACGATTGATGAATATGTAGAAAAGACGAATAAGAGGATTTTTTATGAATATATCATGATAAAATGAGTTACAGACAAGCTTTCTTATGCCTATGAATTAGCCGATCTCATGCAGGACCGTCTTGGTCATGTAAATTTCATACCTTATAATGCAGGTGAGGGTATTATGTGAAATGATATGCAGCCAACACCATCCCTCATGATAAAGAAATTTCAGCGAGTTCTTGAAGAAAGAGGTGTCCCATCGACAGTTCGTTTTACTATGGGTGATGATATCGACGCGGCTTGTGGACAGCTAGCTTTGAAAGTCGACGGAAAGAACGTTTCAGAAGTACAAGGGAAGAGAATAAGTGGATAAAAAATCAACTACTATAATTTGTACTCACTGAAAAATCCGTATAATCAAATCATGAATCATGAGCTCCCAATCATTGATGAGGCTGAGCGTCTCAAGACGCAAAAACGCTATACAGAAGCTCGTATTATGATAGAATGAGCTATTTCGCGTTACCCAAATCGATACGAACTCTATGAAGAACTCGCTGATATCTACATTTACGAAGGCGACTATCCAAAGGCTGAAAAGGCTCTCGACTATGCTGAAATTCTTGAATCTAAGTCTTCTACTGGTCTATATCTCCGAGGATACATGGCTCTCATAAGAAATGATTTCAAAAAAGCTATTCAGAATCTCGAAGAATCTAATGAAAAAACTCCAAATAATCCTGAAGTATTGAGAAATTTAGGCTGGGCATACACTATGGTAGGAGAAGTAAAAAAAGGTATCATTTTACTTGAGAGAGCTCTCACAATCGCTCCGGATGATCTACTCATTATGGAAGACCTTTGAGTTGCGCTTTTGACACAATGAAAAATTCATGAGGCTCGTGAATATCTCACAAAAGTGTGAAAAGAGAGTCATATGACTGATATGTGATTTCCTGTGTAACATTCTATGTTTCGTACCAATTATATCTCCGACGACCAGTCGTATCTCGTCGTTGATTATGACCATTTCTCACTCACAGTTTGACTCTTAAAATTTGATAAAAGAAAGCCAAAATTAGAAACGTGTGTACGAAGTTTTTTCTCGCCAGAAGAGAGAGTTTTTACATTTCGTTCTTTTGAGAGAAATTTTCTTCAGTGCTGTGAACAGCTTGAAAAAAAAGTAGGAAAACTCCCGCAAGAAGTATGTATATTTCTCGATCATGGAGAATCGGTAGTAACATCAACAGGGTACACATTTACTCGTGAAAATTCTGACATACCTCTTCAGTTAGAAGAAATTGATGGCTTTTCCGCTCAGCTTCTTTCTCAGTCAGAACAACAATCAAACAGAGTGTGGTCAGATGAATTCTGATATAATGCTGGAGATAGAAAGCTCCAATCTCTGTTTCTCTCACAACTCTCTCTCGATAAGCGACATTACACATTTCCTCTTGGGAAAATGGCATCGCATGTTACTATGCGCTCTTTGTTTTTTTATGGTAGTAAATCTCTCCTTGATGGCATCTCTCGCTGTCTGTGATCTGCTCATTTTAAGCTCATTGCTTGTGTGCCCCTTCCTTGTGTATTTCTGAATCATCTTTGTAACCAACAGACACTTCTCGATAATCACCTTCATATTCATTTAGGTTATGATTCTACGACTGTTCTTCTTCATCTCGGTAAACATGTTCAGGAGATCCAGACGCTACCATTTGGATGGAAAGTTATCGATGACAAACTGTCGGCATTTTTATCGCCTCTTGAGCGAGAATCTGTGCTTATAAAAAATGATATTACTGTCTTAGAAAATATTCCAGAGTGGCACGAATATCAGAAATTTTTAACAGCATCTCTACGCGTACTGTTCGAACGATTTGGCTTACAGTGGAGTTTTGGCCATTATAGTTTTTCAAGCCAATGACCAAGTGATATAATTCCTGCTATTGTATGAAGTGGTGATCTCTCGCCGTGGATACAGAAAAATAGTACTTATCAGAGGCTTTGAGCTCGTGAGGATGAACATTGGCTCCATTATTGGAACACTCTGGATCCACTATTCTCTTTACACCCACATCCACTCTTAGCGCTTGTACGTTCTGTCTTTTTTTCATCTTATGCAGATTTATAATTGGAAAAAAACATCTGATTTTATCGCTCTTCTTGATTTCCTCCAAGACGAGGGGGAGGAATGAATTGTGTCCATAAATAAAAAAGTCTCGGTTGGTTGGTTTCACACTGCAATTCTCTCTGCGATGTATCCATCAAAAAAAGTTATTTTTATAACAAAGGATGATCGTGTAAAAAAAATACTCAAACAGTCCGGTTACAAAGTTTTCTCTGCTATAAATGAAATTCATAAATTCTTACCAGAATGATTTCAGATTATGCAAGAAAATCTCAGCATCTTTGAGTATACAAAATTTCATATTTTACGTTTTTTCTACCGTTTCTATGGATATACAAAAAATCTAAAACCGAATCGTGAGATTTTTGCAGTGAAACATTCTTCGTGGTACGTACTTGTTTTGGGTATAATTATAGTGCTGCTCCTTATGATTGGTATAGTCACTCTTACCAATCCACACGCTTCCATCATTATCACTCCACAGACAAGTATACAGAATGCTATTAAAAATGTTGTTTTTAGTTTGCCAGATGAGCTCTGATTGCCTTGACAGATTCCTCTGAAAAAAGATGTATTTTCTTTTGACATCAAAAAAACCTATCATGTTAATACTCTCGACCCTACTTCTCTGCAGCGTGCTAAGGGCACAGTTCGTATTATCAATATTTGATCAGAGACATATCGTCTTCGACCCCAGACTCGACTTATTTCAAATTCACTTGTTTTTAGGACTGAAAATTGGATAGAAATACCTCCTGCAGTTGATTCTAAACCAGGAATAGTTTTTGCAACTATAGTGGCAGATGCCGTCTGAGGTGATGGCGTTTTGATGGGGGAGCGCGGGAATATCAGCCAGGACTCTCCTCTTCTTTTCCCAGGGTTGAGTGATGAAGACCATAGAGACATAACTATACTTGCCCATGATAATTTTAAGGGCGGTAGTAATATATCAAAACCACTTCTCACACAAGATGAGTATGATAGAATTGAGAAAATATTTCGAGAGCAAATTCTTGTGGAAGCTCAAAACTACAAAACTAAAAAGTATAATAAAAATGATGAATTTATACCTCTCCCCATGGTAGAGGCCCTTTCTCCTCTCGATATGCCAACCGCTGCAGATCTATCTGTTGGAGCACAATCAGATAAAATTACCTTTTCCAGTAAGGCACATTTTATGATCTATCTCTACAATCAAGCAATACTCCGAAAGATACTTATCGAAACTGCGCGAAATCATATGCTCGATAACACTGAATCTCTCGTAGAAATATCTGATAGTCCTCCTGATATTATTGCCACTCTCAGTAAAATAGATGAACCATTTAGTATAAAGGCAACTGCACAAATCCCTGTGCAAGTTCTGTATGACTTTACGAGCCCTACAGGAAGGAAGACTCTCCAGAATATGCTCTCTGATCTCCTAGATGCAGATGCAGAAAGAGCGAAAAAGACTCTTCTCAATCATCCATACGTGAAAGCTATCGATATTCGTTTGACACCATTTTGGTCAAAGAAAATCCCGGCAACTCTCGATAAGATAGATATAAAAATAAAAGAATCTGATTCTTAAGACTCTAATTCCAGGAGATCGGAGTAGATTCTTTTCTCTTCTTTTGAAATTTTTCCTGGAATAAGTATTTCCAGTGTTATTATGAGGTCTCCATGTCATTTTTTCCCAAGAAGGGGCATGCCATCTCATGATATTTGGAGTTTTTTTCCGTGCTGAGTGCCAGCAGCAATCCGTATTTCTCTCTCTCCTATGAGAGGGAATTTAATTTTTTTATGTATACCGAGAACAGCTTCTGCTGGACTTAAATGGAGTACAGTATGAATATTGTTACCATCTCGGAAAAGATTTTCATGCGATTGGTCTACATGGCAGCTAATGTAGAGATCGCCTGCAGCATGTTTCCCTGCATGGCCCTCTCCGGTGAGTCTGAGGGTCATACCATCGTCAATCCCAGCTGGTATATCCACTATTTGTGTGATTTTCTGTTTTACTCTTCTTTTTCCATGACATTCTTTACAGGGGTCGTCTATTTTTACTCATTCACCATTACAATCATCACAGATAACAGTTTGTTGCATTATTCCAAATATACTTCTTGTCGCTCGTGTGACATGTCCTGAACCGTGACAAGTATTGCATTTTTTTGGCTCTTTCCCATCTTTTGTTCCGTGACCATGACATGTCTCACAATGAACCATTTTTTCGAAATGAATCTCTTTTTTTATTCCAGTATAACTTTCTGCAAATGTAATACGGACTTCTTTCTGGATATCTTCACCACCTTCATCACGTCTCTGTTGTCTCCCTCAACCGAATCCCATGTTCCCGAAAACGGAAGAAAAAATATCCTCAACATTGATGTCACCAAAATCAAACCCTCCCATACCACTGAAACCATTACTACCACCATCAGCTGAACCGAATTGATCGTAGCGCGCCTTTTTTTGATTATCAGAAAGGACAGCGTAGGCTTCATTGATTGCCTTAAATTCTTTTTCTTTCTCGGTATCACCTCCATGCCTATCTGGATGTGATTCCATGGCTTTTTTTCTGTAGGCTTTTTTTATCTCATCGGCAGAAGCATTTCGCTCAATCCCAAGAATAGAATAGTAGTCTTTGTTCATGCGTCGGAATGTATTAGTTTTTGGCTTTTTCGCAAGGTGATTAACTTCGTTTTGCGAGCTGTTCGAGTGCTGTTTGTTTTAGTATCTCTTCTTCTGCAGCGAGATATTCGGCAGAGTTTTGGAGCCCGTCTTTTCGTGCTTGTGCCATAAATGTTCGGGCCTCTTCTTTTTTCTTTGAGATAGAGTCCGAATCGATATTTTCACCACTATCGACCATATCAGCGATGACACGGATACCATTTTCGTCAACTTCATAGATACCAGCCCCGAGAGCATAGCTCGTCTCACGGCCGATATATTGAACTCTTAAAATACCCGGCTGAGTCACACCGAGAACTGCGAGATGATTGGGGAGTATTTGAATTTCCCCTTGAAGTGTAGGTATTATGACAGATTCGACTTCGATAGAATTGAGAACCTTTTTGGTAGTAGAGATAAGAGAGAAAAGCATATTTATGTGTTTATGCAGCAGTAGCCTCTTTTCGGCTCTCTTCAAAAGCAGCTATGACGGCATCAATAGAACCTTTGTAGAGGAAGTATTTTTCTGGGACGTGATCGAGTTCACCGTCGACAATCATCTTGAATCCTTTCACTGTATCTTCACGCTTGACGTAGACACCTGGAGTACCAGTGAATTGCTCAGCGACAAAGAATGGTTGAGAAAAGAATCTCTGGATCTTACGAGCACGAGCAACAGCGATTTTATCATCTTCTCCGAGTTCATCCATACCGAGAATAGCGATGATATCCTGAAGTTCTTTGTATCTCTGGAGAATTTTCTGAACTTGACGAGCGACAGTATAGTGTTCTTCACCGACGACACGAGGAGTGAGGACGGTAGAAGTAGAGTCAAGAGGATCTACAGCAGGGTAGATACCGAGTTCGGCAATAGAACGGTTCAGAACGACAGTGGAGTCGAGATGGGCAAAAGTATTTGCAGGAGCAGGATCTGTGAGGTCGTCCGCAGGGACGTATACAGCCTGTACTGAAGTAATAGAACCATTTTTAGTTGATGCGATACGTTCTTGGAGTGTACCCATTTCTGTTGCGAGTGTTGGTTGGTAACCTACGGCAGAAGGAATACGACCGAGGAGCGCTGAGATTTCTGATCCAGCTTGTGTAAATCGGAAAATATTGTCGATAAAGAGGAGAACATCACGTTTTTCTTCATCGCGGAAGTGTTCAGCCATAGCGAGGCCAGTGAGAGCAACACGAGCACGAGGACCTGGAGCTTCGTTCATCTGACCGAAGACCATCACAGTCTTATCAATAACACCTGAATCCTTCATTTCATGGTAGAGATCATTTCCTTCACGGGTACGTTCACCGACACCGGCTACGACAGAGTAACCTCCGTGTTCTGAAGCAATATTGTGGATGAGTTCTTGCATGA
>CAYUVP010000035.1:0-1850 GCA_964448195.1 uncultured Candidatus Peribacteria bacterium
AATTTGAGAGTTGTTGATATCTCTTCTTCTCCAATTTTATCAATAAGAGGGGCTATTCTGGCTTTGTAATTGAGCATGAGAGCTACCATGATACCGATAAAGATAGCTATCTGAACCTCGTCGAGCATAACGAGTGCTCCGAGAAGAAAGACAGTTACAGCAGCAAATTCACTTGTAACTCAGAATTGATGTTGTTTAAATGATGAATAGATATAGGAAAGAAATATAAACAGAAAAAGTATGCTTCATGTAAATATAAGTATAGTTGTTATATCTCCGAGGACACCTCCGAGAAAGACTGATACGGCTCACAAGAGAGCCATAAGTGTATAGGAACGCAATCATCCAAAAATAACCTGAGGATTTTTGAAATCTGAAATAATACGATTTGAGACAACTTCCCTTTCTAGTCATATCAGAGCTCCGAGGGCTGCTGCTTCAAGGAGACGAATAAGTATATCCATAGTGTTCATATTTTTATGATATCCAAAGGAGTGTGAAATGGCAATTATTTCTCTTTAATACTATTTTCCAATGACTTGCTAAAATACTTTTTTTGATTTAAATATAAAAAATACTTGATTTTATGAAATATAGTATAATATACATTTGTCTAGAAAACTATTTCACCTTCTTTTTACCCATTTTTTTATGGAAAAATCCATCCGTCTCCTCCTCGCTGTTGCCTCTATCATAGGTGTATCAGCATATACCCTGACCTTCTGATATAGTGGGCTGGATTGCTCAAATGCTCAAAGCCTCTCAGAGAGTGGAATTATCAACTATCAAAACAATTGTAATGGCTACAAGCTCGATACACCTATTAGTCGTGCTGAAGCAGCTGGTGTGAGCCTCAAAATCGCACAAAGCTGCTGAACGGTCTATGACTCATCAAGCAGGTGTGAAGGAACTTTCTGCGATGTCACATCGACCAATCCAAACACTTGGATATGTGGTGTAGCGGAAACTCTTGCGAGAAATAATATCATTTCAGTTGGACGAGAATCAGATGGGCAAAATCACTTTCATCCTACGAGAAATATCACTCGTGCAGAATCGCTTGCTATGCTCTTAAAGAGTGCTGGATTTGATTATTCAAACACCTACTACGATAACTGAAATTATACTAATATTGGTGCTAATAGCTGGCAGAAGCCCCTTATGCAGTATGGCTTTGACAATGGCTATATCTCATCTCTCTACAATTTTGATCCAAATGGGATAGCTTATCGAGGCGAAGTATTTAGTTACGCGAGAAAAACAATTGATAACTGTAATGGAAACAATAACTCCCAAAATACGTACTGTGGACTCGGTCAATATGCAGTCAACGGAAGTTGCCAGAGTTGCCCTGTTCTTCCTCAAAATGGCAACTATACAAGCCAGGGTACATGTAACTGGACCTGCAACAATGGCTATACTCGTGATGGGAACACCTGCGTCTACAATTTTAATAATAACAATAATAATTACTACAATCAGTGTAGTGCGGGGCAACGTCTCATAAATAATATTTGTGTGAATTGTAATACAAAACCAACGAACTCTTTCTACGTAGGCTGAGGAACATGTGATTGGAGTTGCCATGATGGATACTACAATAATGGTGGATTATGTGTCAGAAACACACCGAGTTGTGGCCTCGGTCAGAGACTCTCTGGAAACATATGCGTGAGCTGTTCATCAAAACCATCCAATGCTTTTTATGTCACTAGCTCTGTCACATGTGATTGGAATTGTGCAGATGGATATTATAAATCTGGTAGTCAATGTCTCAGCAATTATAACACAAACAGTCAATGTGGATCTACTCGCAATAGCTGTACTCTTGGATATGCATCTGGTCTCTA
>CAYUVP010000035.1:1950-8080 GCA_964448195.1 uncultured Candidatus Peribacteria bacterium
ATAATTCATACTGGAATTGTGTAGGATCAAATGGAAACTCTGTGTCATGTAGTGCATATAATTACACTGGTACAACTGGTCAATGTGGATCTACTCGCAATAGCTGTACTCTTGGATATGCATCTGGTCTCTATGACTCTGGGAATAATTCATACTGGAATTGTGTAGGATCAAATGGAAACTCTGTGTCATGTAGTGCGCAGAACAATACAAGTACTTATTTCTGGGCAACTGGAAGCTTCTGAAGCTGTTCAGGTGGAGTAAGAACACGTAGTGTAACATGTTACAGAGATGATGGCATAAGTGTTGTCGACAGTTATTGTACATCAACAAAACCAGTCACGACAGAATCATGTGCTGTGGCGACAAATGGTGTCTGTAGTGCAGCTCGGAATACATGTGCTATTGGATCACCTTCTGGTCTCTATGATTCAGGTAATTATACATACTGGTACTGTAATGGATCAAATGGAGGAACATCAGCTCTCTGTAGTTTGTATAATAACAACTTCACCTATGTGTGGTCGACAGGAACCTTCTGAAGCTGTTCAGGTGGACTCAAAACTCGGACAGTAACATGCTACCGAAATGATGGAACTCTGGTAAATGATAGTTATTGTACTACTACAAAGCCAGTTACGACAGAATCATGTGCAGTGGCAACAAATGGTGTCTGTAGTAATCTCCTCAATACTTGTGTTGCTGGGACATTTCAACAGGTAACTGATTCGGCAAATTTCATCTACTGGAATTGTGTCGGTATAAATGGAGGAAGCATAGCTCAGTGTAGCATAGCCGCACCTCAGTATTCTTATACTTGGGCAACCAGTGAATGGACAATCTGTGTGAATGGCTCTCAGACTCGTACTTCTGCATGTAAGAGAAATGACGGTGTCACATCTGATGTGAGTTTTTGTTCTGGTTATCAACCAATTACATTTCAGACATGTTCAATAGTGACTCCGCCTGTAAATCAAGTAAGCTGTAGCGGATCAGTCCAGTGCCAGACTTCTGATGGAGGTCAATCCTGCACGACACCTTCTTGTCCTGTTGGTTGCCGCGCGGTACTCGCTGACGTCACAGACAATTACAATAATATAACTCATGTGAATGGTGGACGTGCATTACGTGGTACAAATTGTGATGCATGAATAGAAACTCTCAAGGCTCGCTGTGTAAACTAATATTTCTCTTGAGTAAAAAAAGAAAAAACCTGTCTTCGAGAGACAGGTTTTTTCTTGCAATGTAGTGGATTTACCTATAATCCACGAGTCGCTCGGAATAAGAGCGAACCACTTGGAGAAATATACGGTGTGTCCTATCTCAGAATTTGAAACCCTGAGACCCTCACAATCGGCTATGATTTCACAAGTTCAAGGATTATTTTTTTATTATTTTTCTATGTCTCTCATCAAAGACATGCTGCACCATGCAGTCCATATCGGTAGCGATACAAAACACTGGTCTCCTGCCATGAAACCATATATTCATGGAACACAGAATGGTATTCACGTATTTGACCTCACAAAAACTGAGGCACATCTCGCTGAAACCAAGAAAGCTCTCGAAGAGTTTTGCAAATCTGGCAAGGAACTTCTCATCGTCGGTACAAAAGTACAGACTCAAAAAATTGCTTCTGATCTCGCTGAAAAAACAGGGCACTCAAGCATCACATCAGTTTGGGTACCAGGACTTTTGACAAATTACAACACTATCAAGAGACAGATCAGAGAATACAACAAAATCACAAAAGATATCGAGACAGGCGAGATTAACCGTCTTTCTAAAAAAGAAAAAGCTATGGTGATGACTCGACTCACTCGTCTCAAAAAACGCTACGAAGGTATCAAAGACATGAAAAAAGCTCCAGAAGGAATCTTTGTGATCGATGGACACTACGAACTTCAGGCAATTAAAGAAGCAAATGTTCTCGGTATAACAGTTTTTGCAATCCTCGGTACAACTGGTCAACCAAAATTGTGTGATCATTTTGTCCCAGCAAATGTGAATAATCTCAAGTCTCTGACTTTTATCACTGATGAGCTCACTACTGCTATGAAACGTACAGCTCGTGAAACCGTTGCAGAAAAAATTGCAAAGAAAACAACTCACGCAGATACAGCAGCAGAAACAGTAGTTGCAGAATAAATATCAAGACATAAAAAAATACAGAGTGAAACATGCTCATAAAAACAAGTATTTTTAATTACTAAATTTTTTATGGCCAACAATAACATTCCTCCTACAAATATAATTCAACTCCTAACAGTGGCAGAACAAAAAGAGCTTTTTGATCACAATTTAAAAGCCAGCTTCCGTTATACTGTGAAAATCTTCGTACTTGTATGTCTGTTTATCTGTGTGATTTTATATCTAGGACTAGTTTACTGAGATAATATTATTCAAGCATTACAGCAACTGAAAAAATAATTCGTATCCAATTTTTATTCTTTACCCTCATTTTATTATGATAACACTCGAACTCATCAAAGAACTGAGAGACGCAACAGGCGTGTCTATCACCGAATGTAAAAAAGCCCTCGAAGAAACAGGGGGTAATATCGATGCAGCTATCGATGCTCTCCGTGCAAAAGGTATAGCAAAAGCTGGTAAACGTGCTGACAACGCAACACATGAAGGGCGTATCTCTATCAAACATGATGGCAACAAGGTCTATGTTGCTTCTCTCACGTGTGAGACAGATTTCGTCGCTCGTACAGACAATTTTTCTGGATTTATCTCAGAGCTCATGGAAGTACTCATCAAAGCAGGTAATGTTGAGGAAGCAAAAGCAGCATTTACTCCTCGTATGTCAGACATCATCCAGCAGACAGGCGAAAACGTCGTTTTTGGTCCACTCGATGTCATCGATGGTCCAGTTATCGGCTCATACGTTCACTCAAACAGTAAAGTCGCTGCAGTTGTATCAGCAAATGCAGGCATAGATGAAGAAAAAGTCCGCCAAGTTGCTATGCATGTCACCGCTACAAATCCTGGTGCTCTTCGTGTCTCAGACTTCCCTGCTGACGCTATCAGCCACGAACGTGAAGTTCAGATGGATATGATGAAACAAGATCCAAAAAATGAAGGAAAACCAGAAAATATCCTCGCGAATATCATCGAAGGAAAAATGAAGAAATTTGTGGAAGAAGGTACTCTCCTAACACAACCTTTCGTCATGAATCCTGAACAAACTATCGCAGATTTTCTCGGTGGTGATGTCCTCGTTTCATTTAAACGATATTCTATCTAGTAGCAATAAGCGAGAATGACTAAAAAAACCTGAATGATTCACTCATTCAGGTTTTTTTATGGTATTCATTTTGCCTTCTTTCCTATTTAGGGTCGAAGATACTAGAAGGAAACGATACACCGGAGAGTGTCTTCCCTATTTTCCATGCACCATAGGCAGCTGAGACAATTCCAACGCCATTACACCCGAGATTGTACCATAGGTGTTTCTTTGATGGATGCTCTCAGATATAACGTAAGCCCGATTTTGTGAATCACATGAGACCATGCCACGTATAGTCAAATACTTCAGGAAGATTCTCCGGACGATAAGTTTGCAGAAAACAGTGAATACGATCATAAGCTTGTTTTGGATCATGAGATGCAGCATCATAGTGTGAATCATGAGGTATGAGATCGTCTGGTCATCCGACACACACCAGACTCTTGGTATCGCTATGAGTACGTCGAGTGACATAATAATACTCTTCATCTCTCCAGCTCAGAGTATCAGCAGTAGCAGGATAATAGCTGATAGCACTCGGATGTGACCACGGGACAGTATACCCAGCCATGTACCCCACCAGTCCTGAAATATTTTTATGAAATTCTCTATCCAACTCGAGCGCATGCGGTCCGGTCAGATCAATAATATGAAAATGCTCAAAACCATTCGTGCACAGAATCACATCTTTTGACTGTATGCAACACGTATCAGACCATACCTCTATCTTTTCATCACCATATAACCGTATATCTCACACTGGTGTTTGCTCGTGCATACTGTAACGATTTGGGTATTGATCAACCATATATGCCACCATATTTTGACAGAGGAGAGCAGAATTGACACAAGCCTTATGTGAAGTCAATAAGATAGGAAAATACGCAACTGTCTCTAATTTCTCACGGATAAATTCAGCATCTACCCAATTGATAAGCTCGAGATATTCTGATGGTATCTGATCTCTGAATTCCCACTTCTCATCAACCATAATACCGTCAAACTGAGCTCCGCCAGCGTCTCGGAGAAATTTATTTTTTAAATGTGATATGAGCTGTGTCAGTGTTCAGACACCCATATACCCCTGACATGACTCAAATTGTGCCCCCATATCCAGAGTCTCAACTGCTTCCTGTATCAGATCATATCCCTGCAGAAGCGCTTTCTGTCAAGCAATTGCCATATCAAGAGAATATTCTTCGACGATAGTAGAGAAAGGTTTCTCGAAATACAGTGCCACCTGTCCTGCATTGTGTCCTGTCGCTCCACGAGCAATTTTTTGAGCATCGAGGAGAACTACGGATAAGTCTGTTTGGCGAAGTATCTGAAATGCAGTCATAACACCAGAAATACCCGCGCCTACGATTACTACGTCTGTTGATATATCGTGATCGAGTGGAGGATAGCTCACATCTTGATTGAGCTGTTCGATCCATGGCGATTTATTTCTCATACATTCATTGTATCAGATGTTCTTATCAAATTCAAACGCAAAAACTCATATATGTACTTGTCTTTTTTCTGACTCTTTCTACAATGCAACGGCATCCAACGTGTAAAACATGTCAAACTTAGTAAACATGTAAAACGTTGTTGTAGGGTGGTAGTACAATGGTTAGTATAGGGATCTCCAAAGTCCTTGATCTGAGTTCGATTCTCAGCCGCCCTGCCAGAAAATTTAAAAACTCCCACAATGGGAGTTTTATTTTAAGTAAATAATTACAATTTGTGTAACTGTATTGTACGCCTCTCATACAGCAAATGATAACTTCGTTTGTCATTTACTATCAGTAAAATCTGATAAATTAATTTTTTTGTCTGACATATTTGGTGCAGGTATATTTCTAACATTAAAGACATATCTATTATCTCATCTTTCTGATAAATCTTGTCATTTTACTATAGGCCCTTTAGATTCTCCATTTAAGGCAATAAACATATCTCGGTTTTGATTAATTGGATTTTTTGTAGTGACTACAATAAATGATTCTCTATTGTTGATCAAAAAAGGATAAGAATATCTAGCAAGAAAAGACCAGATAATATTATTATTTTCGTCTCGCGTAGACCCCAATTTTCATTCCTGCTGAACAGTATCGTAAAAAACAAAATCATTTCATTTCTCTCAAAAATTTAATACATAATCAATCTTATCATCAATATTATTTAAGGAAGACAATGTTTTTTCGTATTCATCTCTACTAATTTTATTAATTATAATTTCCGAGTTATTATCCAGATTTTGCGGACCTCTGGATTCATTTAAAAAATTACCATATAAGAAATAGATTGTTCATAGTGTCACAATTGACATATAAAGTACAGAAGCTATATATTTTAGTTTCATAAATTATTTAATTACTTTAATTAGCAGAAAAAGAAAATAGCCAACTGCAAGTGCCAAACATGTTAATCAAACTAAACTATAAACCCATTTAAATTTATAAAAAAAATTAGTTGAATATCTCTTAAACCAAGTTTCTTCTGAAATAATCAAAAGAATTAATGGTATAAACAAAACAGTTCAAACAATAAAAGCTATCCATGTCCCAATTTGCTCCTTAGGAAAACTTACAGTTTCACCTAAAAATGAGGACAGATTTGAAACAACAAACCATACCCCTAAAAATCGAAAATCAAAAATATCCCATTTATCTTTATAAATTGCCATCTAGTGTTTATGAAAGTAAAATTAGTGTATTATTAAGCAAATAAAAATCAATCTAAGTAGTTCAATCCACCCACATAACATCACCAAAACTGAGAAATCGGAAATCATGGTCAAGAGCGTATTGGTAAGCGGCTTGCATATTTTCTAGGCCCATAAAGGCAGCGACGAGGACGAGGAGAGACGTACGTGGTGCGTGGAAATTGGTTACGAGTGCATCAACGAGC
>CAYUVP010000036.1:0-7899 GCA_964448195.1 uncultured Candidatus Peribacteria bacterium
TGAAAACTGTCGTGGCGCAAGTCACCCTGAGTTCGAATCTCAGTCCCTCCGCCATATAATAGTCTCTAATCTCAGCATTTCGCTGAGATTTTTTTATTCTTGTTTGCAAATATCTATAAATTCCAATAATTCTCACATTGTTTTATTATTTTCAGAGTTATGACACGCCCACTTATAGGTTTCATAGGACAAGGCTTTATTGGTAAGAATCTGGCCGATGATTTTGAAAAGAGATGATATGATATCTTTCGTTATTCTAAAAGTCTTGATACACCTGAAAATCGTGAAAAGTTATTCATGTGTGATTATGTATTTATATGAGTCCCAACGCCGACAACTCCAAACGGTTTTAATTACGATATCTTGAAAGAAGTAATTGGTCTTGTTGGAAGAGGGAAGGTCGCTATTATCAAATCAACGATGATGCCAGGAACATGTGAGAAGCTGCAATCTCTCTATCCAGATCGTTTTGTATTTCATTCTCCTGAGTTTCTTGCAGAAAAAACAGCTGCTTATGATGTAGCTCATCCAACTCGCAATATCGTTGGCTATCCTCTCGATACTCCTGAATATCGACACCATGCACAGAAAATACTAGAGATGCTTCCTTATGCTCCCGTCCAGATTGCCTGTAGATCACGAGAGGCAGAATTTATAAAATATGGGAGTAATTGTTTTCTATACTTAAAAGTGGTGTATGCAAATATTCTTCATGATTTGGCGCATCAAGCAGACAGCGATTGGGGTATTATAAAACTCGGCATAGGATCTGACCCTCGTATAGGAGACAGTCATCTAGATATCATGCATGTCTCAGGTGTTGATAATCAGCCTCTAGGGAGATGAGCAGGTGGGCATTGTTTCATTAAGGACTTTGCAGGATTGGTAGAATATGCGAATACAGTATGAATTGATCCAACAGGAGAATTTTTCTTACGAGCAGCCGAAGAGAAAAATATCGAACTTCTGTCTCGTAGTAAAAAAGATAGCGATCTCTTGAAATGAGTATATGGCTCAAGAATAAAATTAGACGAATAAGGTTTCATGGTAACAAAAAAAATCCTGGTCTGACTTTCTGGCGGTGTAGATTCTGCTGTTTCTGCGTATCTTCTGAAGCAAGCATGATATGACGTAAGCGCTGGCTTTATGATTAATTATCTCACGGATGATGACTCATGTCCGACGCGTATAGATATGGCTGTAGCTCGAGAAGTGGCTGAGTATTTGGAGATACCATTTTTTACGTTTGATTTTGTCGAAGAATACGAAAAGAAAGTACTTCATTATATTTTTGAGTGATATAAGAAATGACTCACACCTAATCCTGATGTTTTTTGTAATACCTGGATCAAGTTTGATATTTTTTTACAAGAAGCTCTTTCCTACTGATATGATGCTGTTGCAACTGGGCATTACGCACGTGTTATGTGTGAAAATAACGCGATATCACCATCACTATTTAGAGGTATTGATTCTGAAAAAGATCAGAGTTATTTTCTCTCTGCACTTCGTCCAAATCAGCTAGAAAAGGCTCTTTTCCCCATAGGTCATCTTCATAAGTCAGAAGTTCGTGAATTAGCAAAAAAGATATGATTACCTAATGCTCTCCGGAAAGATTCTCAGGGCTTATGTTTTGTAGGTAAGGTTGATTTTGCAGAATTTCTGAAAGCGCATATTCCGTCGGAAAAAGGTGATATTGTTGACAGGGCAGGACATATTCTTGGACAACATGACGGCGCATTTCAGTACACTATTGGTCAACGTAAGGGTATAGGTATATGATGAGGCCCTGCTCTCTATATTGTTGAAAAAAATGTCATCAATAATACTGTTATTGTTGGGGGTGAGGATGATATATGACTCTTTAGAAAATCTTGTTTTATTACTGATGCTAATTGGCTAGCAGAAATGACTTTACCCTTTCATTGTAGTTCACAAATACGATATAGACAGGAGCCACAACCATGCCTCGTACAGATTCAATGAGAGCAGATAATCGTTACTTTTGAAACTTCTCAACGAGCTATTACACCAGGTCAAGTATGTGTTTTTTATGATAATGATAGAGTTTTGGGGAGTGGTATTATTGGGTTATAACTGTAGGAGAATTGAGTGTACAACTGTCTTTGGAACAGCAGTGTTGGTAGAGTATTTTTGATTCTGTCTCCCCTCGGGTATAGTTTGGTTTTATTTTCTCTGAAATACCATAGATAGTCAGTTCACGTAGATAATAGAAGCTCTCTGGTGTATTATATTTATGGCACCAATATCATGCGAAATATTTCAGGTATCTCTCGTCAGAACCGAGAATATTGTATGTGTATTTTCTCCAACGGTCAGAGAGAGTTAATTTGTGGGGATTCGCATATTTTTCCAATGAGATATTTTTCTCGGACCTTTCTCAAAACACATAATCTCTCCAAATATCACGGTGTATAATGTCATGATTTTTCGTCATGAGTTCTGCATCTATAACAAACCAATAATCAATATTGATTGGATCTGGTGCAAACATTCACCAAAATTGATCGATACGTGGGGCAAAAGTCCACCACGAAATAAGTCGTAAATGTCAGAGGAATAGGTTTTTTAGCCACGTATTTTCTGTGATGAGTTTATACTGAGATCAATTACTCTGAAAACAAGATTGTGCTTTTCTCGGAGCTCTGAAATCACGAGTTAACCATCCTGCATTTTTTTCTCATTCAAAGATATTGTAGCCTCGTTCGTGGATTATGCTCACAAAACTCATCGGCCATGCTTGAAAAAATCATTTCCAAGAACCCTGGCAACTCACAATGGAAATATTCACAATCAAAACACAGTAGAGTGATATTATTATGAGTATGTTACTTGTTATTTTGTTTATTTTTGATTCCCGAATTTGTTTATGAGGACCTTGCATCTCACAATATTTTCGTTTCTTTGAGATGATAGAGTATACGAAGTCCCCTATGATTTTAACTGGTCAAAAATTCCCTACTCGACTCAATATACCGAATAACCTCTATGAAACCACTATAACCAAGTGTTATTTTCCTCCCACGAGCCACGACCCACATAGTATTTTTGTGGGAGATTTTTTGTATTGATTCTGTTGCCTGAGATAGTCCCCTATATTCGACTCATATCAATGCTCAATAGCTCTGTAATATATGAATCCATTGATTGCAGAGACTGCATGCATCATCGTAGAATACTGTGATAGATCACCGGGGCCCTAGTTTTGTGATTATCTTATCCCAGAAGTGTCCCGGTAAAAGTGCGAGCATGCTGATCATGGAAATCCAGGGAAATATACCCACGCTAATATTTGTGAGAATTCCTACATGGAGACATACGATAGCACATATTCCTATGTAGCGAGATAGAGGCTTAAATATGGGTGAAATAAGAAATAATGGAGCTAAAAATTCTACAAACATACTTGCTCAAGACAAGAATCTGAGAAGTCTGGGTGAATGAAAAATGATGTCACTCAAAGGGAGATGAAAAGTCTCTAGAGCAAGAATTTCATATACGGCAGAATGTGTGATATACCATTCTGGTCATAGTTTTAGGTAGGCGGTGACCCAATACAGGAGACATTGCTGAAGTATAAAGGCGAAGGCTCAGACAGATATTATTGTGCTGTAGTTGATCTTTTCCGTATCTCTATATCTCTCTTGGTTCCATGACCAATATCTATCAAGAGGGAGAAACATGGACCAAAAAAGAACAAGTCTCAAGAGGTCATCTGCTCCAGAGTTTATCATCATGTTTCTGTTGTGAAGCGACACTGTGAGGAGCCATAGTATGATTGTTGCTGTACGAACCCTGTATCCGAAGAGTAACCAAAGAGCAAAAAAAATGTGAATACCAAAGAGTAAAATCTGGAACCATAGGTGTCCACTTACGGCGTGGAGAGAAAATGTCGTCGAAGAAGTTCAAAACTCTGTAAAAGCTGCGCGAGGGTATATTCCCATATCCGTATAGTGCTCGACTATATATCTGCTACGGAGGGCTATATCCACTATGATTAGAAGAGCAAAAGCGACTCGAAAGAGACTCAAGGAACGAGTATCTAGTGACCATCAATGTGCTATGTTTCACCAGATATTTCTGAACACAGAAAGTGGATTTTTTTTCATATGATTTATTGTCTTATTCTCATGGTATAGAAGTCTCATAAAAGACAATTTCCATTTAGATTCAAGCTTCTTGTATTTTTCGATTCTCATATTATAATTGTTTTACTTATTTTTATCTTATTTTTATGTCATTTGTTCAAGAATTCAAGGACTTTGCTATGCGTGGCAATGTCGTCGACCTCGCTGTTTGAGTCGTGATTGGTGGTGCCTTTGGGAAAATCGTTAGTTCTATGGTTGCTGATGTCATCATGCCAGTTGTAGGAGTCCTCACTGGGGGTGTCAATTTTACTGACTATAAGCTCGTTATCCGTCAGGCCGTAGAGGAAGTACCAAATCTCCAAAAAGCTATGCCAGCTGTTACTCTTAATTGGGGAAATTTCGTTCAAGCGGGTGTTGATTTTGTTATCGTTGCTCTCTGTATATTTGTTGTCGTAAAAATGATGGCAAAACTTCAGAAACCAGCTGTCCCTGTTCCAGAAGCTCCAAAAGGTCCAACTCAAGAAGATCTCCTCACAGAAATTCGAGATCTCCTCAAAAAATAGTATTTCTATAAAAAATCCCCTCCGTCACGGAGGGGATTTTTTGAATGCATATTCTTAGTTCTGAGTTTTTAATCTGAAAAAGTGTTTTCCACTGACAGGAGTTGGTATGATTATTGTTGGGGTAGGTGTTCCAGGTGTTGCCTCTGTCACGTTTGCCCACGCTGTGAGATTGGGTGAGCCTTGTATTTGAACAGTTCAGTTTAGTGGCGGTCTATTCATTGTTACTCTGAGATTACCACCATTATCTGGTGTTGGAGCATTGAGAGGTGATTGGGTAGGACCGGTTGGGTTGCTCCCAAATACATACTCAACACCATTCGGTAGACCATCTTTATCAGCATCATTAGTCCATGTAGCATTTGTACCAGTGAGACCATGATTTGCCATATAGGTCGCAAATGAATCACCTGTACTTGCTGTGAGAAGCGTTGTCGGGGTACCAGTTGTTTGGAGGGGTGCTGCTCCATCTGCTCCTTTTCTTATGTAAAAATTGATTTCATAGAGACCAGCCATTGCTGGAGGGAATTTTATCGTATTACCGCTGAGCGTGTAAGTCTGTCCAGCTCTGATCGTCTGATTTCCGAGAGAAAGAGGAGCGAGAGAATACGTCAAACCAGATATAACAGGATGATTCGGAGATCTTATTTCAAAGATTACAGAAACTGGTCCGGTGTAGTTTCCCCCTGCGGTAAATTTTACCTGAGAGGGCGTTGTTGTGAGTTCTTCATCTGCTAGGAGTGTAATAGTGTTTCCTCCAGATGGTATTGATTCTTCGCTGTTATATCGTTTTTCTCTTGCGTTTGCTGCAGTTAGTGTTGAGAGAATGAGCGCTGCAGTGGCTCAGAATAATTTACCTTTTCTCGCTGGTTGATGACCTTCGGAAGGTCAATTTTTTGTTCAATTTTGCATAAAAATATGGTTAGTGCAAAAATACTATACATATTATTTTCATAATGCAAATTTTATTTTTTGAGAATGTCGTAGAGGCTTTCTGAAAATTCAAACGCAAGGTATATAGCAAATATTCCTAGTAAGATACTCGATATACGAAAGCACCATTTCAAGGTCGTTTTGGAGAGGAGGAAATATCCGCCTGTACCGATCATGAGAGCGACGAGACTTCAGGTTATTCCCATCCAGGCAACTACGGACTCTCGTATAGCCATGAGAAATATTACGATTTCGATACCTTCTCTGGCGACGGTTGTCATGATGAGGAGTGTGAGCTCGAGTTGAGTTGTCGCATTTGACAGTTTGGCTTTGTGATCATGATTGAGTCGGAAGAGTATATGGCATATGAGTCACAATGCTCATCCTGTTAGTATGATTTCGAGGATTTCCTGGGTCTCGTGAGTACTCGATGATACTATACTCGTCAGTACCCAAGCGGCTCCAAGAGAGATGATAACACCAGCAAATATACCCCAGAGAAGTGCTCTCAGGATAGAGATATGCTGTCTCGAATAAAGTGAATAGATTATACCGAGGAGGACGCTGATCTCGAGACTTTCACGAAAGGTTATAAGGAGAGTTTGCATTGTCTGAATTATAGATTTCTTCTGGTAATTACAAATTTTGAAAAACAATTGAAAAAATACGAATAGTATGCTATTTTATCTGTATATAATAATACAATCCATGGTTCCTCCATCTTCTGCACATGAAAAATATGTAGCTTTGCAACCATTTTTACTTGCCTGCTCGCAGGAAAATGTTGTTCCTGGTCCTGTCTCTCGTTCTGAAGCTATGACTGAGTCTCAAGCTGAAAAATCCAGAAAACGAATTGCAGTATTATTAGGGGAGTTGCCAAATAAACTTACCCAATTTTCAGATCAAGAGATAGTGCAGATATTTCACGCTGTTTGTCGTCAGTGACATGTATCTATCTCAGGCGAATATCCTCAACTTTTTGCTAGATTGTTGGAAGAATTGGGCAGGAAACCTCATATTATAATCGAGTGCGATGGTAACGAATTTACTTCACCGGAAACACCTACATCTCTATCTGATCTAGAAAAAATCCTAGATGGGATTGACTCAAAAATGAGTCAAGGTGAAATACCTACTCCAATTGAATGGCGAACATTCTTTATGGCAGCGTATTATCTGTCGCGAGGAGATCGAAGCTCTGAAGTTTTTCAAAAGGTATACCATTATTTACATCACCTCCGTGATTGTCGTTTACTTTCATGGCAAGGTGAAGGATCAGAAAGATTTATGCGTGCATTGTATAGCACCAAAATAACGAGGAAGGGAAATACATCCGCTAAGCAAGCAGGTGATTATTCTCCTGATAATGCTCCTACCCATGGAGAAACGGTAAGTGGCTATGAATCATGGTGAAAATTACAGAGAGTATATCTCCGTCATATTTATCAAGATAATCAGAGAGGAATAGAGTGTGTCATGATTTTTGAACACACGTGAGATAGGTCATCTCCGGTTAAGCCGTGAGAAATGGTATGAATTTCAAAATCAGTAGCAGACCATTTAGATCTTGATCTGGACGAATGAGAATATGCCGTTTGCCAAGAGTTCACTCTTGATGGCACAGAAAATATGTGATTAGATGTGGCTCAGCCAAGAAATATTTTGACAGTTCGAGATGTTCAGGGTATGTTATCGCACTTTCATCAATCCGTGAAATTTGGCGAAGGAGAGAGGGCAAAGTGACACAAAAGAAAAAAATGATTGTAATGTGTTTATATAACAAATTCCCCACCTCGATAAATCACCACTTCACTTCCATTCTGGAGTGTTGCTGTGACTGTACGGTCGGTTGTGCTCATCATATCGGTGTGGATAACAGAGTCGTTGTATCCTAGACGTTCCCATTCTTCGAGTGTTGTGTTTGCGACGTCGCCAGTATAGGCATCTTTGTATGCCATACCGAGAGCGATATGCGTATTTCCAAAAGGCCCACCGACATTTTCATCATAGAGGGTTTCTCCCATAAATTTTGTTATACGAGAGAGTCTTCGGTCAGTCAGAGAAAATTCTCCCGCTTTATCAGCGTCCTTTTGTGCGATCATTTCTTTCAATAATGCTTCATTTTCAGTTGCTGTCGCATTCACTACGAGACCATCTCTGAACTCAAGACGAATTCATCGAATAATATTGCTCTGATAGGAGAGAGGCATATTGTAGCGAATCCAACCGTTTGTACCCCGCCAGTCTGGACTTGTAAAGACTTCAAAACTTGGGATATTGCGCCCACTTCCACCGAG
>CAYUVP010000037.1:0-7687 GCA_964448195.1 uncultured Candidatus Peribacteria bacterium
TAACGTGCCGAATATGCACGGAAACCTCACCTTCTTTGTGTACTGATTATGTAAATGAGCAGTATCAGTTCAGGCATTGCTGCCCGAAGTGACGAGGCGTAATATAGAGAAAAAACAGCCCAAGTCAAAACATTTTTAAAAAATGTACTTTTGTCCTTCAAATAGACAATATTGACTCTATAGACATGTCGAATCTCAGTGAAAAAATAAGTATTTGTGAGTTTTTTGTGAGTTTTTTGTCTGACAGCAAGTGCATCGACTCTCATTTCGAATACAATTTGTGTTCTTTCTGCTCGCTTCATAGATTTGCAGTCTCAATCAAAATACGATAAACTGAGCATCTAACCAATATTTTATGGGCGAAGTCCAATTAGGAAAAACATGAGAGAAAACTGAAAATAAAAAGACTTCTTGAATAGAAAAAGTCGCTCTCAATAACCAGGGAGCACAGAATCTAAGGGCAGCAAGCGCAAAGAATCCACCTCAACAAAAGAAAGAGAAAAAATTTTCCATGAGCCTGGGCACAACCGAAGTCAGCAGTGAAGATAGAACAATGCGTGTTTCCACAACTGGACTTAAGTTCAAAAACCAAGAAGGAACAACCGAACTGACAGTATGAGCATCAACAGTGCACGAACAAGAACGCCCCTGAGAACAGGAAACAAGTAAAAATATGCTCGGTTTTTCTCTCAGTAAAAAATTCTAAAAACTTGCTCACATAATACTCTCTATATAATAGCACTATGTCTCTCAATACTTGAAATGACTGAATCGATGGTCTGAATATGTCAGGCAAGGTCGCCGAGCAAAGCGAGCAGCAGCGCGAAGAAGCCGCGGCAGCACTGGCTGGAATTCAGAGATCACAAAAAGATGAAAAAAAAGCAGTAAAATACGATGCCTGGTTGGCAGAACTCGTCAAAAAATTACTCCAAAGCTCTGTCTACGATCACGTCATCAATCAGCTTGTACCCCTTCTCAATGCTCGTTGTCCGTCGCATCTTCTGCTCGGTTATCTCCTCCCTCTCTCTGATGAATATATGGGTATTGTTCGTAGTAGTCTCGGATTATCAACCGTTGAAATACCTCATGCTCCACTTATAGAATCACGAAAAACATATAGTGAACCTCTCGCGCCTGAAATAGCCGGGCATCTCAATATATGGATGGAAACGCTCAAATGATGTATAACAGTCGATCCGTCTCAAACATCAACAAAAAAAATCAATGACATGATGAATGATATCCACGAAGAATGACTCATAAAGCTCTCTGCTCATGTCATCGCGCACTTCCTCTATGACCGTGGTATAGATATACCTCCTGGAGATGCAGCTCGTGTAGCACGAGGCATTACAAAAAAAATGGTACTCCTCATACAAGGGATAAAAGTAGATGAATTTTTTGCAACTGATCCAAAAGTAGAACTCTAGAAAATATGACCACATCCACTCACACAATTATTCGAAACTTCTTTCGAGAATTTTTCAAAAACAAATGGTTTATTTGAGGCCTTTTATGAGCAATAAGCGCTCACACCTTCTCAAGTCTTGATACATACTTTGTATCTATCATCATAGACAGACTGAGACTCTTTCTGTCTGGAGATACAAATGTAAATATCTACACACCCTTTTATTGGCTCATAGGAACAGGTGCCTGTACGTGGTTATTCCATAGGATGTATGAGAGAATGATATGTATCTCGCAAACTCAAATTGCACAACAGATCTATGTACGTGTATTTAGTTATATACATCATCATTCCCACCAGTATTTTTCTGATAACTTTGCTGGATCGATTTTCAAGCGTCTCTCTCGATATGTGAGAACTTTTGAGGATTTTTCTGATCTCCTCATCTATCAGATAACACCGATGGTGATTCATCTCATAGTCACCCTTCTCTTTATTATGAGTTTTTCATTTTCAGCTGGCTTGATCGTGGTAGCCTACGTGGTTTTGTTTTGTATCATCAGCTTTCTCCTCGTACGCTGGCAGCATCCTCTCGTCGACAAACATGACCGACTCGATTCAGCATTTTCTGGATATGTCACTGATACAATTGGTAACCATAGTACCATCCTCTCATTTGGTCGATTCCAAAACGAGCTCGGAAAATTTCAAAAAAAATGTCGTATCACATACGAATCCCTGTATGACGCATGGAAAAGAGGGAATATAATGTCGGGCGTGCTTGGAATAATCGCCTATGTGAACTATTGGATCATCACCGGTTTTGCTCTCTACATGGCAACCCATGGAGAGATTGTTTTTGCGACATTTCTCATTATCAATACCTACAATGGCAATCTCACCGACAGACTCTGGGCAATCAGTAGTGTCTTCAAAACTTTTGGAAAAATCACAGCAGATGCACGTGAAGGATATGAAATACTGCAAACACCTCACTCTATCGTGGACAAGAAAAATGCAAAAGTACTCAATGCACATCAGGGCGAAATCGTATTTCAGGATGTATCGTTTTGATACGGAGAAGAGGAAATATTTTCAGACCTCAATCTCTCTATAAAGCCCTATCAAAAAGTGGGCATTGTGGGAGTCAGCGGTTCTGGAAAATCAACACTGACAAAACTCCTCATGCGTCTCTACGACGTACAAAAAGGTGAAATACTCATCGACGGTCAATCAATACGTGATGTCACACAAGAAAGTCTCCATCAATCTATCGCACTCATCCCTCAAGATCCTGTACTCTTTCACAGAACTCTCGAAGAAAATATCCGCTATGCTCAACCAGATATATCTGATTGAGATTTTCAGAAATACTGTCGTATAGCGCGCTGTGATACTTTTATCGAGAAACTCCCTCTGGCATATCAGACTCTCGTCTGAGAAAGAGGTATCAAACTCTCAGGATGAGAACGCCAACGCGTCGCTATCGCTCGGGCTCTTATCGCTGAAACTCCCATTATCGTCTTTGACGAAGCAACATCAGCGCTCGATAGTGAATCCGAACAGTATATCCAAGAGGCTATGTTTGATGCCATAGAAGGCAAAACAGCTCTCGTCATAGCTCATCGCCTCTCAACCATAGTCCATCTCGAACGCATCCTCGTCTTCGACAATTGAAAAATCATTGAAGATGGTTCTCACGCTGAACTCATGAAACATGGAGGCGTCTATGCCAAACTCTGGACTATACAGAGTGGAGAGTTCAGAGAATAGGGACTATTTTTCTGTTAACATTTGGCGAATAGGTTGAGTCCAAACTGTTGGAGTCTCCCGGCCATCTATATCTTCCTGAATTGCCTGACTGGGTATCATAACACCATTATATTCAACCAATTCTCCGAGATCACCATTCAAAATACGTCTTATAAGTGATGCATGTGCAGCTTTTGATTGATCAATACCGCTCATATCAATATCTGCAAAAGTTGGGGCCTGATTCATGATAGATTGACGATAGAGTCAACTTGGTGACAAGTTTTGAGAATCATACATTTCAGGCAAGACAGGATTTCCAGTACTTATTTCCGATAGCGGAGTTGGTTTAAGATTAAAGCCATCCTGAAAAGTTCATTGTACAGCAACAACATGTCACCAAGCCTCTTGGTGAATCAGCTCTGCAACTCCATCTCACGATTTCTTTGCCAATGCAATATCGGTAGATGTAGGGTTACAACTACGAGTAGTGATACCTGGATCAAGTGTACGGAGTGACAAATGAGAACTCGAGTTAAGAACTGCATCTCGACTAATCATATCTTTTATATGGCTAGCACATCCGAGTAATTTTGCATTACCTGCACCATCACGTTTACCTGGATCTACCACCTGCGATTCATTTTGAAAAGCAAATCATTCTGATGCAACAATACAAACATAGCCAAATTGCTCCTTCAAACATCTAACACGTTCTAAAAACAATTCTTTCTCAACAGGAAATTCTGGCAAAAGAGTAATAACAGGATAGTTAGAACCAGCCGCAAGAGCCGAAGCACGCAATGCAAGCTGTCCATTATCCCGCCCATAGATATTCACAATACCAACACCTTTTTCCCATTGTATCTCTCGAATCATATCTTGTATAGCTTCTGCATTTGCATCTGCAGAAGTGATTCACCCAATAGCAAGGCTCCCCTCAGTATCGAGATCAATTGTCTTCACACACCATGCACTGTTACTCACAGGTTTACCATCTTTTCACAATGAAAATTGTGTAGCCATTCAGCCAGACAAAGAACCGTCTCCACCTGTTCATCCAACACCCCTAAACTGTCATCTCTCCATTATCGCTCGCATAAGATAAAGATCATTTTTACCCAACATTCACCTCCCAGGTCACAAACACGTTCATCCTAAAGACATGAGAGATTCTAGTTTTTCAAGTACGGCAGACTGAGAAAAATCAACAACTCCATCTCTTCCTCCATTTTTAATAGCATCCCAGCTACCGACAAGTCAAAACGGACGAAGTCACCTATGGATTAATCATCGCACCATGCTAACAGTAGATGTAACAACACCCGGTGCTATACCTCCTCAGGTCATGACAAGGATATTTCTTCAATCGTTATTTCAGATTTCACTAAGAGGAACAACAGGGAGTCAATCTGGTAATGGTTCTATCATACTTATTTTTTATATAAGTATTAAATTATTTTATTATGATAAGTCAATTTATTTTTTAATGGAAAATCTAATAATAAAAATCATAAGTAAGACCAAGCTCGCAAATAAGAAATTTGTTTTATAGGGACCGAGCTCTAGATGTACCATAGACCACGACTGACTACCAAAAAATGTGATTACTTTCATGAGATACGTCACTGCCATCCAAGGGAGATATCAGACTATATGAGCAAACAAAGAAGAAAAACTGCTCACAAAAAGAGTCAAAATACCACCATACATCAAGACAGGTATTGCCGGTGCCGCAAAGAGATTTGCAAGTGGTCAGACAAGAGAAAATGTCCCAAAATAAAAAACCGTAATCGGAAAAGTACCAATCATAGCCGCAACAGTCATTGCCATTGCTTCATCAAAAAATGATCCAAGAAAATGAAATATTTTGGTCAGTTTTTTACCAAAAACGATGATACATATGACAGACAAAAATGAGAGCTGTAAACCGATATCATATGCGAGTGAAAGAGGGTTAAAAAACGCAATACATGTTGCGACAATGAGAGGTAATAACAAAGGCGTAAACCTGTATCACCAGAGACTTGCACTGTATCACACTATACCCATCAATGCAGCTCGCCACACAGGTATATCACCTCAGACGAGTATGACAAAAGCGATGATCGTCAAAGTTATAATCGCTACACGTATCAGGGGATGAAATACACGGATAAAGAGTGAAAGAAAAATAATCAACATGATGACATTTCCACCGCTCACAACCATGATATGCATGAGTCCAGAATTTTTGAGTGATTGCTTGAGTTCAGGATCAAAATTATTCTTCTGTCACAATATAATTCCTCAGAGTATATCGTGACCGATATCTGGAAATATCTCTGATAATTTCTGATCAAACCACTCACGCATGCGGACAAATATGCTGTACTTTTTTGGTGGTGTTTTATCGGTATGAAATGCTCGGAATTCTCAAACCAATCAATTGTTCCAGAGCTGTTTTTCTGCCATATATTCGGTCGTATCTCGTGGGAAAGAAAATTTTCCAATTGCGGTCACTGTATCACCTTCTCGCATTCAGAGATTTGGCGCCAAGATAAGAGCGACGTCAAATGGCTCAACTGATTTTTTGTCTATTTCCGAGATAGTAACTCGATATGTGCGAGAATACTGGGAAGCACTCAAGAGTCGATCTGCAGTACCCACAATCGTCCTCTGGTGTCCGTCCCAACCAACCATAGTACCGATATTTTCTCTCCTATCTTCAGCTCGTTCGAGAGAAAAGAGAGCGAGAGAAAATCCGGCCGTCATACTCAGAATAAGCAAACAAATCATTAACCACTTTTTTCAAAATAAGACAAAAATTATCAAACCCAGAAATATTACAATGAAAATACCAGCAAATGACCAAATATCACCGATGAGTACACCAGAGAGAAATAAAAAAAGTATGAAAAATGTATGATGTACTCTTTTCATGTATTATCTTGAGGCATAAAAAATACCCTATCTATCTAGAGCAGCACTCTCTACAATGCAGCGAGCCACGCACCAACTCCATAGGCTATAAATGCAGCTATAGCTCAGAGAGTAAGTGTCTGAAATGCTGAAAAAAGAGGTGTTGTCTTTGAGATAATTCATTTGATGAGTCCTATTCCAAAAAATGCAACTCCCGTCATCAAACAAGAAAGCCGAAAACTTCCAACGTCAAATACATACGGAATAAGAGGTATAAATCACACGGTCACAAATGCTACAAGGGTCCAGAGAGCAATGGAAAAAGGTGTTTTCTTACCAACCTTCTCACTCTTGGCCGCAAGATACGCACTGATAGACATCGACGCTCAGTCCGCAAAGAGGTTTGCCAATCAGAGAATAATAATAGTTTTACTCGAGAGCTCGCCTCCCGTCGCACCAGCCACAACGGCAAACGTCGTCACTGTTCCATCAACAGCACCATACACCATCTGGGGAAGATAGGCCCGAAAAAGATCGAGTGGAGTCATTTTTTTTGTATGAAAGAGAGAAGTGAACATATAATAAGATGATAAACAAGAAGTAAGGGTTTGCAATGGCTTGTTTTTCTGGGTCAAAGATTATACTGAGAAAAATAATTTATGGGCAGCTTTATCGAAATAAATGATACATTGCAGATTTCAGCAGAGCAGTGATTCCCACCTGAACTCAATCTCGAAGAACATCTCAAAAATCCATACACACTTGAACAATTTGAGTGAAAGGTTTTTTCTTTTCACGATAAACCAAATATCCGAGTCTATCAGATACCTCCTGTGAGAAATTTCCTCGCAGAAAATAGAAATGAAAAATGGATATACTGGTGAGCGATTCATATTCTCTCTCTCGAGTTTGACTACATAAAAAAGACAACTTCTGGGACCTATAAAATCATCAAGCTCAATACTCCCGAAGAAATGAAGCAAGCTTTTTACATCATGGACATGAGACCAGAGATGAATTATTTCCTCCAATAAACCATGAAAAAAGAACTCATCATCATCGACGGTTTCAATCTCATTTTTCGAGTATTTTATGCTGTGCCACCATTTCACACACGTGATGGGAAACCAGTGAATGCTCTCTTTGGATACACAAAAGCCCTGATGCAAATCATGAAAATGGAGGCAGAGTATGTCATTATGACCTTTGATAGCGGAGGAGGCACATTTCGACATGAGGCAGATGCATCGTACAAAGCGCAGAGAGACGGGATGCCTGATGATCTGGCGAGTCAACTCACAGAAATATTTGAAGTCACTGATCTCCTCGGGATACCTCGTATCGCTGTCCCAGGATATGAAGCAGATGATATCATGGGGACTCTCGCCCTAAAACACCGAGACGATATGGAGCGAGTGCTCATCGTCTCTTCTGACAAAGACCTCTTTCAATTTATCGGTGGACATGTCTATGTCTACGATGCCATGAAAGACCGTCTCTATGACGAAGAAGAAGCCGTCAAAAAATTTGAAGTCCATCCTGGACAGATAGTAGACTACCTCGCACTTATCGGTGACGCCTCGGATAATATTCCCGGTGTCAAAGGTATCGGACCAAAAACAG
>CAYUVP010000038.1:0-7257 GCA_964448195.1 uncultured Candidatus Peribacteria bacterium
ACAAAACTGTGCGACAGATACGTTTGGAGAAATACTCTCATAAGCTCGTAAATATAAACTGGCTCTCATCATGGCTCACCAGTATATAGCCCAAATTGGTGGAGCACAAAAATCAAGCAAATGAGATAAGCCTTCTATCAAAGATGCAGTCTTTGGTAACGTCGGAACAATGATGTCATTTAAGGTCGGTGCTGAAGATGCTGAATATCTCGAAAAAGAATATGCACCAACACTCTCACAGCAAGATATCATTGGAATAGCAAATTTCACAACCTATTGCAAGCTCAATATCGATAATGCTTCTACCCGACCTTTTGATATCAAGACTATTTGGGATAATTTTTATAGAAATGACCGTGCAGCAAATATCATCCGTGAATACTCACGAAAGATGTATGGACGAAAAAAACAATACGTCGATATGGAAATCGAAGCACGTCTCTGAATCAACAAAGGAGAAGAACCATCTGACGTCTCAGAATCTCCTCAAAACGAAACACAAAAATAAAAATCTATGAAAAAAACACTTTCTTCTCTTCTTTTTTCGTTCTTTTACACAAATGAAAAATACATAAAAATGTTTCTCTTATCTCTGGGTATTTTCTGATGTCTCTGGGTCAGTGCTGAATTAGATGGTTTTCGAGAAATATTTGATGCAGGAAAATATCATAACTCATCTCTTGGAGCCAGTGATGGATCTGGTATTAGAAATCTCCTCATTGATGTTTTCAAAGATATAGCCATAGTTCTATTTATACTAGCTGTAATTTTATCATTTGTAGCAACTATACGCCTCCTCACTTCGCCAAATGGTGAAGAGGATTTTTCTAAATGGATGACCACACTTGTATGGAGTATAGCAGGCATCTTCATACTCTCTATTGCGTACACTGTCATAAGACAATTTGAGACGCGAGTAGCAAGTACACAGAGCTTCAGTGGACAAACAATGTATGAGCTGGTTATAAATATAGTCTACCCTATTCTGAATTTTTTGCGCTATATTGCAGCTACATGTTTTTTCCTTATGGCTGTCTACGCATTTTATCGTATCGTCACATCCATGGGTGACGAAGAGTGAGCAGCAAGTGGTAAGAAGATATTTATTGGATCTGTAATAGGTTTTATCATCATGATGATAGCAGAACCAATTGTGAAGATAGCATATGGTTGAGGTAATTGTTGATGAAGAAGTATTTTTGGTGTTGCGACAGATTGTACAAGACGAGTCTTCGACACAGCTGGTACCCTCTGAATCATTGCTAGGATTATAGTATTTATGAATGGTTTTATAGCTCTTATCACTGTAATTATGATCATGTATGCAGGCTTTCTCATCCTCACTGGAGGTGGTGATGAAGAAAAGAGCGACAAAGCAAAGAGAACCATCAGCTACGCAGTTATATGAATCATTATACTGTTATTCAGTTATCTGATTTATAGGTTTATGATTTTGCAATCCTAGAAACAATATTTCTTTGGGGTAATAATCGGACAAGGGCGTTCACGTCCATCTTTGACAACTTTTTCACATACACGAGCTGATATCTCATCTGAACCATCAGGTCTTGTTTTGATACGATATTGGAAAAATTCAGAAACAGGCTGTGGATTGAGATCAGCCTTGAGAGAATAAGTGTATTCAACACAATAAATAGCTTCTGATGGTTTTTGTTCCTTTGCAAGTGAAATATTCTTCACCTGGTATCCTCATGCTGTTTTATTCAGAAATTGAGAGAAACTATATATGTCGCGTCGAGCATTACAAATAGTGTTTGAGAGGAGCGAACATGCTGTCTGATAATCAGCAGATTTAATAGATGCAAAATATTTATCCAGCAATTCCCTTCCTCGAAGATTCGTAGTTGAAGTATCTCGAGGATTATATCTACTTGGATCGAATTTTGTAGGAGTTGGGAGAGTAGTTGTAGTAGTTACAGGAACAGTCGTTGCCACAGTGCTTGTCGATGAAGTTGTTGTACCTTTCACTGCTTCGTTGACTACTTTTTCCTCTAATGCTGTAAGTGTCTTTTCAAAAGCTGGATTATCTGCTGGGATAAGAGATGAAAATTGCTTTTGCCCGTAAACAAAATAAATAAGGAATGCAAAAAATAAAACTATGAAAATGAGACCAAAAAGTATAAAAATATATTTTGTGTCAGAATTTTTACCATTTTGCGGAGCAGTATGCATAAATAAATGTTAAATGAGTATTAACACTAGTATAGAAAAAAATATTTATGTTCGAATTTTTCCGCCTTGCATTTCGAGACATTTATTTCCGTGCATGTTGAATTGCTTGGCAAAAATGCTCTGCTCTATCTACGTAATCGCGAAACATATCAAAACTTGAGCATCCGGGTGATAGGAGTATAACATCACCTTCAGAAGTCTGTTCCGACATAAAAATAACAGCCTCTTCTAGTGTAGCAAATGAAGCTGCCGGGACGAAAACGTCATGACAAGCTTGCAGAAAAAAATGTTTTGTTTCACCTATAGCTGCACATCATGTACAATATTTTCATAAATATTCACCCAGTTCTGTAAAAGGATCACCTTTGTCTTTTCATCCTGCAATCAAAAATACTTTTTTTGGAGCAAAAGCGGCAAGTGCGGCGTAGAGTGATTGTGCTGTGGTAGATTTGCTATCATCAATCCATATCTTTCAATCTTTGTCAGAAATTTGCTGAAGACGATGAGGAAGTGCATTGATAGTGGGAAGTATGGTCGAGAGAGTTTTGACGGTGAGCCCAAATTTGATAGCCAATAGGGCAGCAGAAAATATATTTCGGAGATTATGTATTCAGAAAAGTTGTATCCCGGAAACATCCAAAAACGTTTCAGGAGAGAGAGCCAGTAACTCATGATCAATAGAAATATTTTCAGGAATTGTAAGTGCTTGGAGTGGGAAATCACGCAATTCTGGGAAAAGAGTCAGAACAGATTCAGGATAAATAATAACTTCTTTTGTTCGAGCCAGGAGATTTAATTTGGCATGATAATACTCATCGATATCTCTATGCCAGTCAAGATGGTCAGTATGGAGGTTTGTTAGTATAGTATTTGTAGCATAGAATTTTTCCAAATGATACGACATAAAACTAGATACTTCCAGAACTATATGCCCTTCTTTTTCTCATTTTTTTGCCACATCAAAAAGTATATCTGCAAGTGGTAATCCAAAGTTCCCCCCAAGATAAACAGGTTTATCCGGAAATCATTTTGCGAGAAAATTATAGAGTATCCAAGAAGTTGTGGATTTACCATCAGTACCAGTTACAGCATGAATCTGGAATCATTTTGGTATAAATCGCGAGAGAAAATCAAGCTCAGACAGAATTTTATTTGATTGATATACTCTATGAGATGATGGGAGACCCGGGGAAGGTATGACTGCAGAAAAATCATCAAAAGATTCAGGAGCATCACTTTCATCACAAAGAACAAAAAGCTGATCAATACTCTCACAAAAACGAGCAAGAGATTGACCGACTTTTCATTTACCATAAAGGAGAATTGTAGAGGACATATGCGATATTATAAGAATTTTATTCATCCTGTCTTCTGAATCTGAGAAAATATAGGAATATTTTTAGAAAAATATATATCTAGTTTTCTCGCTGATTCTTCAGAGGGGTCTATAATTATAGATCCTGGAAAAATATATTTGAGACTCATAAAAAGATATGAATAATGAGTACATCACAGAATAATCCCCTCCATTTCATGACCATATTTTGATAGATCTAACTCACCCATATATTTCATCGCCAACGCTTGCCACTCGGGCCCCTCACAATGCCATCAAGCTGGAGAATATAGAGAAAATAAGGAAAGAAAATCTTCTTCGTTATGGCATTTTTTTATTGGTAAGAGCTCTTCTATTTCTCTAACAAGATCACCTGAAAAAGCTATTTCATTTACCTTAGTATTATGGTCTAAGATTCTCACACGTTCAGAATAAGTACGTGATTTAACCGTCTGTGCTGTCGCAAATACTGTGACATTTTTAACCCCTAATTCTACTACTTTTTCAGCGCCTGGAATTGTGACCCCTAATATTTTTTTATCTGGAAAAATCTCAGTCTGCAATTTATGAAGAGTCCATGCAGAGGCAGTATTACAAGCCAATATAACTATAGTCGCACCAGCATCAAAGAGCTTCTGAACTCAAGCAATAGTGAGCATCTGTATTTCTTCGGGCGTTTTTTCGCCATAAGGACAATTATCGTAGTCTGCATAGTAAATATAGGACCACTCAGGATGACGATATTTCATAGCCGCAAGGAATGTAAGACCTCCAGAACCAGAATCAAATATACCTATCATTTTATAGTTTTAGAATTAAATATTTTTTTAAACCGTCGAAATTCAGTCCAATTCAATAGAATGAAAGCAACTCCATAAATCGCCACAATGCCAACTACGCCAGCAAAAAGTGTTGGACGAGTCAGGAAAAGTGAATCCATAGGAATTTCTTGAAGTGCCAGCGATAACAAGCTGATTCAGATGAGATTTTTCCAAAAAACTAGCCATCGAAACTTCTGAGAATATTGTCGTGTTTGCCGAAAAGATAATGCCCATATAAATACCCAACCTATACCACTCGCTAGCCCTGATCAGACAACACCCCAGAGGCGTAAAAATATATAATTCGTAATCAGATTAAGGGCAACTCAAGCAAGAAGGATATACATCTTGGTTCTTGGGCGACCACTAGCAGAAAGAATTTGGAAGTCTACCTGAAGAAGAAAATTAAAAATCAGAAATGGTGTTGAGTACAAAAGTATACGACCTGATGCTGCATATTCAGGTCAAAATAACGCTATTGTGATAGTATCTCAAAAAATGAGGAAAAAACTCGTCATAATAATGCCCAATACAGAAAAAAGTTCGTAACAAAAAGTATGTATCTGTACTATTTTAAGATGCTCACCCCTCTTCATCAGATCAGAAAAGACAGGCATCAAAAAGATCACCCCAGGAAGCAAGAAGATAAAAGGTATTCGAATGAGAGAAGTATAGATATTGTAGATTCCATTTGCAGTAGTTCAGAGCATACCCGTGATCATAAGTCCATCCAATTGACTCAATAAAATACTTATATTAGCAGACAACATAAAGACGACAGCATATTTCAAAACGTGAAAATATTCTTTTTTTGAAAATCCCCACTCTCTCCATGAAAAGTAATTTTTATATTTAGTAATCAGAAATATGAGTCCAACAATTATTCACAGAAGAGCAGAAATACTGTAGCCATAAGCATATTTTTGAATTGTCGCAAAATCCAGGAAAGCAATGAGTCAGATAATAATAAGCTGAAATATATTCCTCAAAAATTCTACTCATTTCTGAATTTTTGCGTCTTGCATTGACTGAAAAAAAGTACTCAGAAGTCTAAAAAAATTATCTATGAAGAAATATGGCAAAAATATATGTATCAAAGATATACTAAGGGAGCTCTTGAAATAGTATTTTCCTAAAAAATCCGATCCGAAATAGAGCACACAAACAAGTAGGATTGTTGAAATAACTTGTGTGAAAAATGCTATTGAAATAGTTTGTGTAATTTTTTTTGAATCTTTTTGATGAATATACCCTGGAAGAAAATAATTCAAACTATCCGCCATTCAGAAATCATTATAAGCCCCTAATATCATAATCAGACTCAAAACAGCCGTAAAAACACCGTAATCCTCAACAGAGACACTTCAGGTAACCAATATTTTTACAAGATAACCAATAGGAGCTATCAAGAAAGAGAAAAAATAAATCCAAATGTTTTTGCGAAGCAAACGAGAAAAATAATGTTGATCGGACATGGTTACGAGTTATGAGGATTAGACTTTCATAACTTCTTCTTCCTTCGATTTAGAGACCTCATCTATGGTTTTATTAGTAATATCTACAGCTTTTTGGAGCTCTTCTTCATAGCTTTTTATCAAATCTTCTGACTCTATTTTATCAGTTTTTGCTTTTTGAATGATTTTATGAAATTCAGACCGAATACTACGAACAGACACTTTTGCATCTTCTGCCATATCTCGAGCTATTTTCTGGAGATTACGCCTATTTTCCTCGGTCATCATAGGTATCGTAATAAGAATAGTATCTCATCTGTCCTGTGGATTGAGTCAAATATTTGCAGCTGCAATGCCACGACATATATCAGCGCCAGTAGTACGATCAAATGGTATAATAGTCAAAGTCCTCTGATCCATCACGGAAACTGTTGCAACGTTTTTTACAGGCATTGCAGAACCATAAACTGGTATAAGCACATCTTCTACAAGCTCAGGTTTTGCACGTCCAGCCTGAAGCTTAGAATATTCAGATTTGAGATGTTCAACAGATTTGTTAAGTTGGGATTGGAGGTCTGAAAGCATAATGATAAGAGTAAATAGAAAATAGAAATAATTATTTTTTTAAAGAGCCAAGGAAGTATTTCACATGTATCTTGATATAGAGATAAGGTAGGCGCAGAATATGATAAGAATAATTCCACAAATGTTCTATTTTCGTTCTTTTCTGTAATATATAAAAATTATCCTTCATTACTTTGCTATAATCTTTTTGACTTTTTTTTATATCACTCCACCCTGCTCTCTGGAAACAAATTGGCGTGGGCATACCATATACTCTCACAAATGGCTGTAGAAAACGGGGGGAGTAAAGATCGAATGCTTCGTGTATACTGAGAAATTTTTCTACGTCTATCTGGTTTTCTGGCAGTATATCAAGAATTTTTGCAAGTACTGGTCTAGTATAAGCAGTAGCATGGTTAGCCCTGCAACCACAGATTTTAATAAGGTCCCCCGAATAAAAAAGAGCTGGATAATCTTCCAAGAACCAAGAACACCCCATGTAAAATATGTCCCAGTTTGGAAGTTGTTTAAGTTGGTTTATGGCAGAAAAAATTACATTATCTGCACCTTCTGCAAAAACTACGTCATCCTCAAATATAAGTACATTTGTATAATTGTTTAAGTAGGCTTCTTTCATGATAGCCCTATGTGACATAAGACATCAAATGTCTCAACGACCAGGGACGCTAAAAGCACTAAACCTTTTTATTCTTGAAGTAATTCAGAATTTATCAAATTCTTTTTGCACATCATTCCAACGGTCTTGAGCGCTATCTTGGTTAATACAATATATTGCATCAAAAATATCAAATGGATTATCCAGAAAAACCATAAAATGAAAATAATACACACACAACCTAAAATCCATTATATATTTTTAAAAAAATTA
>CAYUVP010000039.1:0-7211 GCA_964448195.1 uncultured Candidatus Peribacteria bacterium
GAAGTAAAGATAATCACACGGAGACCATTATCACTATGTGTAATAGTTACATGACCAACTGGGAGACCTTTGAAAAATTTTCTCACAGAATCACGAATCATCACGTCAGCACCAATAGCTGCGGTATATTCTTTTTTATCATAGTATCCAGTAGATGCCCAAGAGCGGGTAACACCGATACGCCAAGAGATGGGACTAACTTTGTGTCACATAGGAGTGAGGTTTAGATATTATTTATGAGCGAGTTCGAGAAATACATGACTCGTACGTTTGAGAATTCGATGACTACGTCCACGACTCACAGGTCGAGCTCTTTTGTGAACAGGCCCTTGTGCTATAGAAAGTGCGTGAATCACGAGATCATCTTTATTTGCACCATCATTGTGGATAGCATTTGATGCAGCACTAAAGAGAACCTTGTAAAGGATATCTCCGCCCTTCTTTGAGAAGAGTCTGAGCATCGCAAGACCATCATTGACAGACTTACCTCGTACGAGATTTGCGATCACTCGGAGTTTTTTCGGGGAAATACGGACACCCATGAGAGTAGCTTTCATAAAGAGAGAGATTAAGCGGCAGCTTTTCCAGCGTGTTTAACAAATTTACGTGTCGGAGAAAATTCACCAAGTCGACGACCTACCATGTCTTCAGTAACAAAAACAGGGACATGATTCTTGCCATTATGAACACCAAAAGTGTGTCCAACAAAATCAGGATGAATAACAGAGGCACGAGCCCAAGTCTTGATAACACTTTTTTTACCAGTCGTATTGAGAACAGTTACCTTTTTGATGAGGTAGTCTGGAATAAATAATCATTTTTTTGTACTGCGAGACATAGAGAGTAATTATGAAACAGATGAAGAAACAATAGAGCCTCGCTTATCAGTAGCGATCCAACGATTTGTACGTTTGTTTTTGCGAGTTTTGACTCCGAGTGCTGGTTTACCCCATGGAGTTGTCGGTTGTCGACCAATAGAAGTATGACCTTCTCCTCCTCCGTGTGGATGATCTACTGGATTCATCGATGTACCGAGATTATGAGGACGACGTCCCATCCAACGACTACGACCAGCTTTTCCGATAACAATTTGATTGTGGTCGAGATTACTCACTGTTCCAATTGTTGCGAAACATTCTTTATGAACATAACGTACCTCTCCAGAACTGAGCTTGATTTGAGTATAGGCACCTTCTTGAGATACCACTTGAGCGCTTGCTCCAGCTGATCGAACAGCCTGAGCACCACGACCAATAACGAGCTCGAGATTGTGAACGTAGAGACCAGTTGGGATATTTCCTACTTTGAGACGATTACCTGCAATAGGTTTTGCATTTGCTGAAGTAACAATAACATCACCAACTTTCATAGTCAAATGTGCGAGGACATATCTGTGCTCTCCATCCTCATCTTTTACGAGAGAGATAAATGCAGATCGATGTGGATCATATTCAATAGTCTGTACTGTTGCTGGGATATCCATTTTTGCGAAACGGAAATCAACGATACGAAGACGACGCTTGTGTCCACCACCACGGAATCGAGATGTTGTCCGTCCAGTATTGTTACGACCACCACTACTCTTTGAAGCAGTAGTAAGTTTCTTGAATGGCTTATCTGTTGTGAGTTCCTCGAAAGTATTCCCAGACATTCATCGTCGGCCGTTTGTAGTTGGTTTGTAGAGTTTGATTGACATAGATTAATCTTTTGAAATATGAAGATTAGCAAGCTGAGTAATTGGCTTATCGAGTGTCACGTATGCTTTTTTAAATGTAGCACGACGTCGAACAGTTCCTTTCTTGCCATTACGAGTTTTGAGGTAGTTCTTTGCTATCTGAATAGATGACACTTCCCTGTCGTAGAGATCATGAAAAGCTTTTTTGATATCAGTCTTTGTTGCAGCGTTTGCAACACGAAATGTAAATACATTACCAACTTCAAGCATTCGAGACTTGTGTGATTCAACTGGACCGAGGATGACCGAATAGATATTCATAATTATGCAATAAAGTGAGAAGAAAGTGCCGCAAGAGCATCTTTTGTAAAGACACAGAAGTCGTATTTGAGAATCTCAGCAGGGCTCGCATGTGTGACAACGTCAACATGAGTACCGTGAATATTTTGAAGTCCGACTGCTTTTGGGAGCTCATCAGCGGTGATGAAAACGAGTGAAGTACCTGTTGCTGTCATACCTTTGAGCATCTTTGCCATAACGGCTGTTTTTGGATCAAGTTTTTCGATAACACGAATTCTATCTTCTTGTGCCTTGAGTGTAAGAGCTGATGCGAGACCAATACGACGCTCAGTAGCATTCATACTTATCTGGAAATTTGCATTGCTACGAGGACCAAATGCTACTCATCCACCTTTACGGACAGGAGAACGAGATGAGCCTGCACGAGCGTTACCAGTACCTTTTTGCTTGTAGAGCTTGCGAGTAGAACCTCGTCGAGCGCTACGACCTTTTGTATGAGCAATAGGAAAGCGACCATTGTGGCTCTGGAGGAGCATCAGGCGGCTCAATACGTCTAAGTGAGGAACGATACCAAAGAGTGATACGTCGAGTGTGTCTGGAGTAGGAGAAGTAATAGCAGTCATATAATCTAGAAGACGAGATAAACAAATGTATTGAAAGCACCTGGAACAGCTCCTCGTACAGCGATAATATTATTTTCGCGATCGATGAGCTCTACTGGTACTGAAGCGAGTGTTGTTGTTTTATGACCATGACGACCGTGCATCTTTTTTCCTGGTTTTGTACGACGTGGTTTTCGGCATCCGATAGAACCGAGTGCTCGATGAAATTTTGAACCGTGACCTCCAGGACCTCCTTTGAAGTTCCATCGTTTCATAGCACCAGTAAACCCTTTACCTTTTGAAACTGATGTGAGCTTCACTGAAGCAACGCCTTCAAGCGTACCAACATCGAGACTATCACCTACGTTCATAGCAACAGCTGGATCGTAGGGAACTTCTTTTCGTTTTACTGTTTTACCTTTTGCATTTTTTGCATCGAGAACGAGTGCAGAATAGCCTTCTTTTTCAGTAGTTTTAATCTGAAATATTGAGAGCTGGGGGACACGGAGAAGCGTCACAGCGACGAGAGCGTCACCGCGAGCGATTTGTGTCATAGATATTTTTTGAGCGACGAGTCCAGACATATAAAAGAAAGATGAGGCTCTCACTGACTCGTCGGAACGAGAAGTATAAGGGCCAAACTAGGAATTGATTCGCTCTTTTTTGGAGAGGAAAACGTCGGAAGTATAGAAAGATACGCAGGATTGTCAAAAGATTTTTTTATGTTTTGTAAATATCATAAAAAGCATGAGAAAAACAATATTTCAGTGAGTACAATTATTATAGAAATAAATATATCCTGGCTTTCTGAAAAGAAATATATCGATGACGCAGCAAAAACACAATTATCCCCGCCATAATGTGGCGGGGATAAAATAAAGACACAGTTTTATTGAGACATTGTGAGATCAAAAATTGCCTGCCTAATACGCGCTTTTATTCTCTCCATTGCCTCTTCATTAGTTTCGAGAGATCAATACTGCTGTTTCTCTGAGTCAAATATATAAACTGAGCCGCAACTATAATATCGACTCATAAATCTACATCCTGCGTTATAGCATCATATTGACCTGGTCTTGTACGGAGTCAATAATTGATACCGCCGATTGCCTCTTTCACAAATTTATCTTCAAGTTCTGTCATACCAATAAAAGAATATTACTGTTTTACTGTATATGATCCTGTTGGGAAATTGTAGAGAAGTGTTCCGTTGAGACTTGTGCCATTTTGTCCATTTGTAGAAGTATCGTCCCAATTAAATAAACCGCGATCAAGAGATGTAGAGACATACGAATCATAATTTGATGACAACGTACCCGACATATCAGCATACAAATCAAATGTTTTTGAGCTACCTGCTGGAATATCATATCAATCAAAATCAGTATCTGATTGTGTACCAAATGAACAACTGACAGCCCTACCATTATAAGAACACAGAGAATCTACAATATTTGTATTATTATTAGAATCTCGAATTTGTGGATTAACTAAGGCAAAATTTGTGATGTTTTTCGTAGTCACATTAAACACGATATCGTTTATCTTGATGTCTCATTTTGTATCTGCAGCAATAAGAATTGTTCCGATTTTGACTCTACCCATAGTTAATCAGGAAACTGATGTGCTTTGGATAAAAGAAGGTTTTGAACGAACGAGTGTCATAGTTGGCGTATCCACAGAAGTTGATAATTTTTCTAGAGTAGAATCGGTCGCCACATAAACAATATCTGTCAGCGTTACCCCCACTTTTGTGCCAGGATCAATACCACCCATCCCCACATTTCAATATAGAATCTTCAGCCCAAGCATATTTTCTTTACTATCACCCTGGACTGGTATATTGAGACCGCGTACATGGGCAATTCCTCCTACAAATGGTACTTCTATATCCCCGATTTTCACAGAAATGACAGAATCAAGATCCGAAGCTTTCAATTTTAATTCTCTGATAAATACAGTTCCATTTCCTTGAGCTGTAATATTGAAAGTTGCTTTACTCGCATCACTACCAAGAAAATACTGAGAAGAAGTAGATTGTTCTGGTACAAATGTTGGCTGATTCAAAACAACTTTAACAGGAATTGGGGATGCTATAGTAATAATAGGTGCAACAGTACAATTCACTGCACCCGTAAGAATTACGCTATTAACCACACCCAAAGAAGCTCTTGCTGTTGCAGTTGGAAGTTTGGTACATGTACCACCAGTCACAGTCACTATAGGTGATGAAGTATATGAAGGGTAGCCAAAACCTGGATTTGTAATTGTAGCAATTGTACCAGCGGCATTTGAAACAGCTGTAGCTGTTTTTTCTAAAGTACATTTATTACTACATCCGTCACCATTCACGAGATTACCATCATCACATTGTTCACCAATTTGAGCATCTAAAACACTATCTCCGCAACGGTATTCTTCTTTAACATAAACAAAGAGACATGTCTTGTTTATTACCTCAGAATTAGGCGTATTTTGAATTGATGATTTTGTCGTGAAGAAGGCTGCGTAAATAGGTTCTTCAAAGTTTAATATCTTGGGTACTCGAGTGATGGATATCGATTGTCATTGTTTCAATTTTGCCCATGTCCAAGATGGAGCAGTATCGTGAAGCAATGTATCAAAATTATTTGTGATATACCCGACAGAAGAGGCAACAACATCTTGATACGTTTTGGTATAAATAGAATCGTTGGTGAGAGAAATATACTCGGAGGCATTTCGTGATGTGAAAATTGCAACAGGAGAAAAAGGAATTTTTGGATCAATAATGGCTCATTTACAAGTATTACAACCACTACTAGAATTATTTCACACACTCGCACAACTTATCGTGAATCATCCAATTTGTTGTACAGCAATTTTCTTACTCGTCACGACCACATCATTACTCCAAATACTTTCATTTCCATGCTTGAGACGGACTTTCATACCCTCTTTGAGAAGTGGTAGGTCAGCAAGAGGTATATCTTTTATTGGACCAGTTTTCGGACAGAAGACATTATTTTTATTGATTACATCAATGACGTTGCCGCTCTCGTACATATGAGCACAGGTGTCAAAGTTTTTACAATAATTGACGTCAGCAGTCTTTTTCGCAGGATCAATTTCAACTGAGAAGAGTTTTATAGGTCCTGCAGTGTACGTGAGCACTGCTTCTTTTGTCATATCATAGATATCAGTACGTCCTCCATTGTATTTGAGTTCTCTGAACTGTGTCTTCACAGTAAGAGGCGCATCGATAGAGCCGAGTCTTCCGATGAGTTTGAAAGGTGTTTTTGCACCTGGTGCAATGATATTTGCTGAGACATATGGTTTTGGCGTCTTACATGTGACCTTGATTTCAACAGGAACTGATGAAGACTGAGACGATGTACAGTTTGTACGAGTTTCATTTTTACCTTCACCCATAGCAAGGAACCACTCTTTGATCTGGAGATTATTTTCTGGTGTCGGCTTGACGAGGAATACCATACTATCGACATTGACCTGAAGAATAGTTTTGATTTTTACTTCACCTGAAGCGTTCATCACTTCTCCAGATATATTTGGCGCCTTCACTTCACCAGAGATAAATACAGCTTCACCAGAAACAATTTTTGTCTTACAGTTTACTTCACCAGAAACACTCACTTCACCCGATGTGATTTTGAGCTCTCCAGAGACATTACTCGCGACTGTTGGTTTACCAGTGAGTTCGAGACGACATGTCTCATAGGCAGCAATTTTTGGAGATAATTGAAGGAGTTTTGCGAGCTTAGCATCTTTTTGCGCTTGCTTAATTGCGACCTGATTTGTTTTATTCGTGATTTTATCCTTGAGATCAGCTATTTTTGTCTGATTCGTAGTGATTTTAGCTTTGAGCGTTGTCACTTTATTTTTTCTCTGATTACATTGAGCTACCTGATTTGGACGAGGAGGATTACAGTTTGTAGCGATAAAAGACTGGAGAGTTTTCACTTCTGCAGAATAACTCACGTTCTCTGCTTCGAGATTTGCTTTGTTAGTTGCAAGAGTTTTTATCTCTGTATTAAGCGTAGTGATACTCGCAGTTAAGACTTGTACTTCTGCACTCACTGTTTTGTACTGCTTGATATTTGCATTGTACTTATTTGTCTCACCTGCAAGGCTCGACTCAGTACAGATAAAATTCGGAGAGAGTACATCAGAACTCAAACCAGAGAAAGACATCTGCCCTGTCGAGAGCATATATGTTAATGATAACGCAATGACTGACAGGAGGCCAATGATGCTCCATTTTTTGGAGTTTTGCATAGAGGGGTGGATGAAAAATAAAAGATTTCCTTAATACTAAACCATATACTGAAATGTATGTCAAATATTTTGAATCTAGATTTTGAAATTACTCGAAATTTTTGACATAAAGCCTCCTGCACCTACAATACCCCTACCTTATCAAGAGCAGGCGAGAGACGAAACTCGACGACCCTGCAGCAAGTTCACACGCTCGTGTGATAGTGCTCCACTTTCGATAGATAATTGGTTCATCTATAATACTTGGTAAGATAAGAACTTTTTCTTATCTTTTTTTATGTTCAAAACCGCTGAATCCGTGTCTCCAGGACACCCAGACAAAATGTGCGATCAGATCTCTGACGCCATCCTCGATGCCT
>CAYUVP010000040.1:0-7051 GCA_964448195.1 uncultured Candidatus Peribacteria bacterium
CAGTTCATGTACTCACCAGGGTGCTATTTCTGAGTATTTTTTGTTGTTCTTTTTCGAATTCGTCTTTTCCAACAAATGTATTATTCACATAGAACTGTTTTTGATTGAGGTTTGTACAATTTACACAATCACGGCAACTCTGACAATTTGTGCACAATACCAAGTTATGAGAGTCATAGCAGTTCTTACACCACATACTCCCAGTCATATTGGAGCACTCAATACATTCATAGCAATGTTCAGAATTATCGATAGCGTAGGAATCTATAATATCTCGTGATTGTGTAATGCGTGAAGAGTACAAGATATTTTCAGACCACATTGTTCATGTGGATAAATAACAATTTTTATTTTCTGTGGCATAATTCGTATAATCACAATTTTCACTTTTGGCATTAATAAGGGTTATTAATGGAACATTTTGAGTGAGCATGCGAAATTGTTCAAAAAATCCTTTCTCAAAATCAAATATTTTTCCATACTTGAGAGGACTCCAATCATCGCTCCACCATACTTTCTGATCGTAGACAACATATGGTTTTTCTGGAGAATAAATCGAAATAATTTCTTTTCCTGATAAGTCACATTTTCTCTTATAGAGAATTCTCTCATTCCTCCAAGAAAGCCTCCTCTTTTGTCTTTCGTCTGGACAGAGTGTCGGAATTGGGATTATTTTTCTCTTTCACTCGAAAATCGGAGAGACTTTAGCGTAAAATTCAAGATCCTTATCTGTTATAAAAAAATCTCGCCCCGAAAGACGACATTTTTTTGTTTCTACAATTTTTTCTCCAAATGGAATTACCATACAACTTAAGACTCAATAGTAATCGTCTGAATTATTTTTTGAACAACAGGATTATTGATGTCATTCGCTTCTATTTTGACAGAATATTGACCATTGAGAAGAAGGTAGATAAATTTCCCTGCTGGGTCCTGAACTTTATTGTCGTGAGCATTTTGAAGCTCTGGAACAATTTTTTTACCATAGAAATAGACTCTCACAGAACCGTCTGCCAGGGTTTCTGGAATATCTTTTGCTATTGCAACAGTATGCTTTGCGCCATCTGTTGTCCCCCCAAAAGCTGAATAATAAATATTAGCAGGAAGATCAAAACCATATTTAAAATAATTGCTACTATAATGGATAATCTTTTCGTCTTTCGTTTTTGGTAAATCAACTTCTATTTTTGTAGATTCATCTATTTTCTCTGCATCCAACTCTAGTGGTACTGTAGGTGTCATTACCTCTGCAGAAATAACTGGGGGAAGATTTTGTACTGGTGGCGTTGTTGGGATATGTTCATAATCTATAGACGGTGCTTTATTCGACAGAGATCACCATTGCATACCAACCCAAAAACCAACCACAATAATAATAATAAAGCCAATTCATCGAAATATATTTTTCATAATTATTTTTTCTTAGAAGGTAAATGATCTGTCACTCTACGCACAATATCTGTAGGAATTTTATCAATAATTGCAAATGCATCCTGGAAACGCTCAACGGTTCGAGCAAAGCGATCAGCAACACGGGACATATGAGCAAAGCGATGCAGTATAATAGCAAGGTATACTCAAATGATTGCGATAAAAACTGTAGATACAGTTATGAGAATATCGAGGGAATTAAGATTTGTGAGAGTATTCATGATATGAAGTATAGACCTTTTTAGATGAAATCAAAGATATATCATTTTTCTTACTGGAAAGTAGAATATATTTTATATGATAATGAAATATACAACTATTTCTATGTCTGAAAAGGAACTTCTCAAATATGTCATTAATAGGGCACCTTCGCTCGGAAATATTCTAGAAAAATATGGCAATATCTCTCTCTACGACTACGGCCAATCGCACTACAATCATATGTCAGCACACGATCAACGGCAGCAGGAACTCATAAATCTACTCGTAGACTCTCTAAAAGACAAACATCCATCGTTAGCCATAAGTGTCCGCCGATGATTGGAAAACAATTTCTGCGTCTCAACAGCAGAACATCATGGCCCTATATGACATCCGTTCTTTTTTCAATCAGCTATTTTGAGAGGTATAGTCAGACCTCAAGATCCAATAATTAATCTCTGCACAAGTCATGTTAGTCTAGGGAATTCCTCATATCCTCGAGGTTTTACTCTCCAAAGCGATACAAAAAAAATGCATCATCTTTACTTGCCATTTTTTCCAGCATCCTCACGAATGTCACCCGTTTTCCATTATCCTGCTTTCACTGAAAAACACGTAACTAATAACTGCTTAAAACAGCTATTGAATCACAAGAATCAATGATATATAAGTAATACAAAATACCTAATTCTCAGAGAATGGTTAGAACAAACGGCAATGAGTAGTACTGTGCTCAAGCAAGAATCATATGCACAACAAATTATGGTGTTAAATAGTAAATTGTGGGAAGACTTATTTCATGAAACTCTACCTCCGCTCATTACTCTCGATGGCGAAGATTCAGTGAGCCAAATCTTGATATATCATTTAAGTAAAAACACAGGGCTTACGAACTTTCTCATATCACCAGATATGCAAACCTCTATAGAAGAAAATTTTGATGGAATTTCCTGCTGTTTTAATAAAGAAAAACATCAGGGAACGTATCTATTTTGGTATCTAGATGAGAATAACAAAAGATACGCTCTCTGGCGAAGTAATACCGAACTCAGAACAGACGATGGCAAGATTATAATACCTTTGAATCAGGCTTCTCTTATATTGCAGCTAAAAGGAAAACGGCTTATCCCCTCTTGACTCCTCATGTACGTAACACTTGCAGGATATTATCATCTCAGATGTTTCTGAGGGTATGCGCAAGGCTCTTATCTGCCTGCAGTGCTCTCTGCCTACAAAAAAACCCTCTGAAACCAAAAAGAGACTGTGGTGGACGATACTCTTGAGAGTATTCTGTGCGAAGATATGATTTTTTCTCTGACAAAAAAAATGGCACCAAAAACAGCTCTAGATATGCTCACCGAGACATGATCTAATAATTTTCAAAGATTGCTTTTAGATGCTAAAAACACGACATTAAAAACCTCTATTTGTAGTATGTTACCTGAGATAGTTCGTTGCCTCCCCTCTTAGTCAAGCAATATACTCGTTTTCGTCAAGTATAAAACTCTAGAAAAGTGTTGTATTAATAGAGCAAATCCAGTAGTCTAGTAGGAGAAAAAAAATCATTTATCCTATGCGTCGAATTGTCTCCTCTTTCATTCTGTTAAGCATTATCATCGCACAAATAATCCCTTTTGTAGCTTTTGGTCAAGAAAAAAATATTAACGTATCAGATTTTGAAGTCACCGCCCCTACAGAGGTGAAAGTGAACGAAGCGTTTGATATAACAGTAAAAGCATTGGGGGATGACAAAAAAAAGATCACAACTTATCAGGGAACAGTCTATTTTGACAATAATAATAGCCCTCCAGCAAATGTCACACTTCCTTTTGAGGATGGCTATGAATACCAACTTTCTGACCAAGGTGAACACACCTTTACAAAGGGTTTTGTCTTGAAAAAAGCAGGTTCGTATGAACTCGAAGTTTACGAAATTGGTACTCCAAGTGGTGATGGTGTCTCCAAAAAAATAACAATAACTGCTGTAGATAAGGACGTACCCCCGGCATGAAAGGCAGATATTACGATCACAGATCCCGTCAACAACATTACAGTTTCCACTAAAACTATCACTGTCGGTGGTACTTCAAAAGCCACAAGCTCAATAAACATACTTCTGAATGGGAAAAAAGTGGCAACAAAACAAACAGATGCAGAAGGAAAATTTTCCACAACTGTAGGAGATCTCGTATCAGGCACTAATGAAATTGTCGCAGAAGTACTCGATGGTACAGGTGCTGTGATTGGTACATCTCAAAAAACAACGATTAAGTTTAGCACAGAAGCTCCAAAATTAACTTCTCTCACCATAAAAGAAGGAGATGAATTTTTCGCAGGAACAAGTATTAATCTGACTGCTATTGGCGATCCAAATCTCAAAATTGTACAGATAAAAGTTGGAGAACAGACTGCCCTCCTCACAGAAGATAAGAATACACTCGGAACCTATACAGGGGTTTTAAAAACTTCTGAATTTGAAGGTGAATTTACTGCTTCAGCCGCTATAGAATCACAACTATGAACAAAAACAGAAGTAAAAGATATGGTAAAATTTCGTACTGTAAGCGCAAAAATAGAGAATGTGAAAGTCGAAACAACAAAAGATAAAAAAGTAAAATTTACTTTTGATCTCACTCCTGATCTCGATAAAATAAAATATTTTGAGATAAAATACGGCTCTGAGACCAAGAAATATACAAAATCAGTAACAACATGGGAAAAATCAAAAATTCAAGAAGAAGGTAAATACACTTGGTATATACCAAATATAGAACCAGGCGAATACTTCTCAACAATCATAGCTCTCGATACAGATAAGAAAACCACATCAATAACATCTGACGAACAAACTTTTACCGTCTCTCTTGATGCAGCTGCTTCTTGTGTGGTAGAGCAAATTAGCGGTTTCAGAATCGAAGAGGCAACTGGCACTTACTCAATTCTTACTTGGGATAAACAGGATGACGTTGCAAGCTACCAGATATTTAAAAAATCTGCATCCGGAGATTTTAATATGGTAGATGAAATCACAACAAATAAATACCGTATTAACGTAGATACAACAACTGGGGAAGAGATATTTGAAGATTTTAAGGTACGCGGTATCTGTAAAAATTGAGATTATATAGGAGAAGGCGCTCTATCAGAGAGCGTTGCCGTTCAAACTGGACCAGAACTCATACTACTCTTCGCACTCTTTATCGCATCAGGAATAGCCTTTATTCTCGTCAGAAGAGGGTATCTCAACTAATTGAAAAGCTGTTTACATTTTTCATAGCTTACCTGTACTTCTTCCCTGATTTCATCGAAGAATATCTTTTTGTAAAAATCCCTCTCAATTTTTGGCAATGCCCATTGCCTGATTTCTTCCAGAGTTTTTCATCCTTGCTGTTTCGAAAACAATGCATGCTCATAAAAATCACTCTTCAGATGGACAACTGCATCAGCCGTTGCCATTACTCTGCCTTCCAGAGTATTAGGAAAAACACTTCGACAACTATGGTTCACGAGAATATCATTCACAATAATTATCTCCTGAGCGGAGAATCCTGCACGAGTCAGAAAATCTTGAGCAATATCTATAGACTCTAACTCATGACACAGATCAAATCGACTCATGACAGCGTCAGCAATATCATGAAGGATAGATCAAGCATACACTAGTTCTTCATTTCATCAAAATCTATTTGAAAAAAGTACTGACTCATGAGCAACAAGATATATATGGTTTTCAAAGAGATAATCAGACCAAGGATCCCGTTCGGGATGATGTGAGGAGAGGTACAGTTCGTCTACCAGGTCTTTGAGATGTTCAATACGTGTTTTTGCCATAATCCTATGATAATATTTTTGACTGGAAGACAATTCAAAAAAATCTCCGCGAGGGAGAATTAATTTTTTTGATATCTGGTGCCCAGGAGAGGACTCGAACCTCCACACCTTGCGGAACAGGCTTCTGAAACCTGCGTGTCTACCATTTCACCACCTGGGCAGGTTCTTTGTATAAATGGTGTCCGCGGATGGGATCGAACCATCGACCTTTAGCTTAGAAGGCTACTGCTCTTCCACTGAGCTACGCGGGCACGTAGCGATTATAGAGTTTTTAGCGTGAGAGCAAGTATAATCATTATTTTTCATGAATTTACGAAAAAGATTTGCAAAGTATGTGTGATATCCTACTACTGTAGGTTATTAATTCTTAGCAATACATTTATGGTAGCCCCTAATAGTACAAAAGATTCTAATGAGAACTCTAATATTTTCTTCGCGAAACTAGGGAAACTAGCGAAACTAGGGAAACTAGCAAAACTAGATACTCTATATATTGTATTTGATAAGATGATGCGAGAGGTGATTTTTGCTTTTGAAGTGAAATGTTTCACAAAATAGTCCAAGATGGAAAAGCACAAAATACAGCAAAAACATATAGCGATACGGCCTTATCTATAACACATTTAAATACCACAATATCTCAAATGCTGTGTTTTTCAGACAAACTACTATCCTCTACCTTAATGCAGCAGAAATTCTAGAAAGAGATTTTCAATGAATAAAAACCAATATATTCCACAAGCCATCTAAAGAATTAGAAAGTATGATGGCATCAATTTTATTCACTCAATAAAAAAGCCCCATAAAAAATGCCTCTAGAATACTAGAGGCATTTTTTGAAAACATATTTTTCTAAAGACCAAAATCTGTCAAAAAAGCAACAATACCTTTCTTACGCATAGTGCGAATAGCAGCAGCAGAGAGTCTGAGACGGTAGACGATACCATCTCGAGGATCACGGATCTTCTTGTAAAAGAGGTTGACCATAAATGTTCTCTTAGTACGACGTACAGAGTGAGAAACTTTATTTCCGCTTCCTGTAGTTTTTCATGTATAGACACAAACGCGTGGCATAATAGTGAGTTTAGAGGTAATTTTTACGCAGCGACAATTGATATATCAACACCAACTCCTGAAGGGAGATTTAATGTTTGAAGAACTTCAAGTGTTTCTGGAGTAGGTTCGTTAATGAGGAGAAGTCTTCGATGACGACGTATCTCAAACTGTTCTCGAGCATTTTTATTAACGAAAGTTGATCGATTCAATGTAAATTTTTCAATCTTTGTTGGAAGAGGTATAGGTCACACAGTTTGTGAACCCGTATCTTTTGCAGCACTGACGATTTTTTTAACAGCCTCATCGACAACACGATGTTCAAATGCTTTTACAGAAATTTTAAGAGTTTCTTTTCGAGAACTTGATGATGCAGCTTTTGCTTCTTTGATAGAAGTTTTCTTCGCTGCAGGCACCTTCTTAACAGTTTTAGGAGCTACTTTTTTTGGAGCAGATGTTTCTTTAGCTTTAGCAGTCATAAATTAATCAAGAATTTTTGTAATAATACCAGAACCAACAGTCTTACCACCTTCAC